>JAGMBM010000232.1 GCA_023129675.1 Hadesarchaea archaeon
GACCAATCTTTGGTTTTGGTAGCTCCTCCAAACGCACATCCTTGTTGCTGTAGTACATTGCAACGCGCATGATATCGCATCTAAAAAATCATGGGCGCTAAGCCTTAATATTTGATTGATTCATCGGTATTTCTTCTAACGTTTTATACGCTGTTTCAAATACTCACTTGTTGAAAGGCGGTTGTAATGTGCTAATTGAAAAATGCTCAAAAAACGTTCGCTTTTTAGCATCCACAATCTCTACGCAACGCACCAAGTAGTCGTCAATTTCTTGGGGGTAGCTAGAAAACAACTTTAACATCCCTTTAAGGTCTGATTTTGTATCAATACTACGATGATCACGGATTCGTCCGACAATTGTCTTGGTCCGCGTCTTTCCTACATAAACAATCTCGCTATCATCTGGAGTGCTGATTGAGTAGACTCCTTCCACACTAAATCGAGAGGGTCCTTTAATTACATCACGAATGGTAAGTGGATTCATAGAAAGTAACTCGGATACTAGGTTACTAAACTCATTAATTCGAGTAGAGTATCCTTCCAATCCCATAAATTCCCTCCTTTTTAAAAGCAGATAATCACAGTTTCTGTAAAAATTTTTCGAAGTCTTTTACACGAGGTGGCTTTTTGCCTTTGCCTAGTTGGATACTATGCCTATCTTCCCTCAAATGGGCCGCTTGCGCTTTCGTACCACCGGGAAATTTTTCGTTTAAGCTGCCGTCAGCCTTGATTACCCGCCAGTAGGGCGTTATTCGTTTCTTTCCTCTACTCGAATCTTCTTCTGCTGTTTCAGCTGCAATCCGAATAAAAATTCCAGTCGTCATCGGACAAGTTAGATCGGCATAAAAATTTTTTGCTAACCGCTCCCTGATTTGAGTCACGGTAACAAGCTTTCCTTTCCGAATCTTGCGTATTAGAGCATCAACGTCGAGAGGCTTGGGGACGAGCATTTTCCCTCGCCCTCGTGGATCGTCAACCACTTTGGGCAGTCCGTGACTTTTTTTCAATTTTTCTCGGCATGACTTGCGTGTGCGCATTCGATTTCTACCTACTTTTTCTTGCCACTTTTGACCTCATTGAACAACTCATGCGCTTCTTTCGGAGTAGCGTTTTCATGAATGATGGAACGAATAGCCCTAATCATCGCCACAGGGTAATCCGATTGCCAAACGTTTCTCCCCAAATTTACGCCTATGGCGCCTTTCTGAATTCCATCATGAACAAACTCGAAGACCCCAAGCTCGGACTCCACCTTGGGTCCACCCGCCATAACCACTGGCACGGGGCACCCCCTCACGACCTTTTCAAAACCTTCTTCACAATAGTACGTTTTTACCACCCGTGCCCCCAGTTCCGCAGCGATTCTACAAGCTAGGGCGAGGTGTCGCGCCTCGCGTTTCTCCAACTCCGCTCCGACGGCCGTGACCGCCATTGCCGGAATACCGTACTCCTCGCACTCGTTGACGAGATTCGATAGGTTTAACAATGATTCATGCTCGTGCTCACTGCCCACGAAGATGGAGAGGGACACCGCGCTGGCGTTGAGCCGGATGGCTTCTTTCACCGAAGTGGTAATTCCCTCGTGAGATAGCTCCTCTTTTCTGGCCATGCTCGTGCCGCCGGAGACCCTGAGGATAATCGGTTTGGTGTTGTCGGGATCTATTGACGAGCGCAGTATTCCCCGGGTAAGCATGATTGCATCCGCGTAAGGGAGGAGGGGCTTGACGGTTTTGCCCGGCTCCTCTAATTTACGTGTGGGCCCTTGAAAATACCCGTGATCTATGGGCAAAAAGAGAGCCCTGCCATCATTTTGGATCAGTTGTGCTAGCCTGTTTTTCATTCCCCAATCCATACCGACGCCTCCTTTATTTCTCAGGTCTGGCGATTAAATATCCTTTGTCAATCAGCCAGTGGTGAAACTCCCATGTGGTGTGCTTGCAACTGGTTC
Source organism: Hadesarchaea archaeon (assembly GCA_023129675.1). Lineage (GTDB taxonomy): Archaea > Hadarchaeota > Hadarchaeia > Hadarchaeales > Hadarchaeaceae > DG-33. The sequence goes on from JAGMBM010000232.1 coordinate 1,949, forward strand.
TGCAGGTTTGCCTTATCTTTTCGTACTCCTCTGAGCCAAGTTTTTTGGAGTTTAGCTCCAGCTGAACTGGACATTTCACATC
>JAGMBM010000233.1 GCA_023129675.1 Hadesarchaea archaeon
TGAGCATCTGGATGTACTCCCAGATCTTCCTCCGTGTTTGGGGGTCCAGCCCGAGGGTTGGTTCATCCAAGAACATTATTTTCGGGTGGTGCATGAGCCCCCTAGCTATCTCGAGCCTTCGCCTCATCCCGCTCGAGTAAGTTTGGACCAAAGTGTTCGCACGCTTCTCCAGCTCCACAAGCTTCAGGATCTCACTGATTCGATTTTCCCTCTGGGTTTTGCTCATCCCATAAATTCGCCCATGAAAATCGAGGTTCTCCCTACCCGTCAGGCGGTTATCGAGGGAAGGGTCTTGGAAGACTATCCCTATCGCCGCCCGAACTGAATCCGGGTTTCGGTGGATATCGAAGCCCGCAACCTTCGCGGTGCCCTCTGTCGGTGGAAGAATCGTGCAAAGCATGTGAATAAATGTGGTCTTTCCCGCGCCATTTGGACCGAGCAGACCAAAGAGTTCGCCTTTTTTAATTTGGAGATTGACATGGTCGACCGCGGTCAAGCCGTTGAACTTCCGGGTCAGGCCGTCGGTAACGATTGCTCGCATACTACCCCAAGAAGCTTAATTTTACCCCACCAAATACATTTACTGTGCGGCCGTGGTCTAGCCTGGTTAAGGAATTTTCCGCCAATAGACTCGGGCCCTCCATAGAAATCTGAGGAAAGCCTGCGACGCGGGTTCGAATCCCGCCGGCCGCACCACTCAATTTCAATCCTGTTGCTTAACCAACGCCATACCTCATGGTGTAAACGTACCTTGCTCGCCTACGCTTTCTGAGCTTCACCCACACCGGCAAGATTAGGAGCATGCCCGCCAAAAAGCCCCCTATATGGGCCCAGTACGCCACTCCTACAGTCGCCTCTGTCGCCCAAAGCACGGACGCCGAGATCACCTGCAACACAAACCAGAAACCTATCAGCACCGCAGCAGGGATCATAATTATGAAAAAGAAAATGACGGCTGTGTACACCCTGGCCCACGGGTACAGGAGCATGTAGGCCCCGAGCACCCCCGCGATGGCTCCTGAAGCACCGATCGTTGGCACCGCTGAAGCGGGGTCGGAAAAGGCGTGCGCGAAGCTGGCCGCCAGCCCCGCGCCGAGGTAGAACAGGATGAATTTACCCCTCCCCA
>JAGMBM010000234.1 GCA_023129675.1 Hadesarchaea archaeon
CTCATCGTCGCGATCAACGAAGAGGTACCTGAAATAGTAAGAAAGCTCAGCTCGGATGAGCGCCGAGAACGCTTGGCAGCGGTGCTTCGCTTGCTCGGCAATGATCCCAAAGCGATAAACCTCGTACAGGTGGCCAAGACCTTAGGCGTCTCGCGCGACACCCTCTACAAGGATCTCCAAGAACTCGGCGTCGAGCGCTAGACCGGTGCCATGCTTCCAACGACGAGCCGAGCCACATAGAAGGCGATCGTCGCAACGACCATGAAGGGCACAGCGAAGGTGAGACCTTTCAACACCCTGCCGTATCTAATTACCCCGACTGCGAGCGAGCAGATAAGCGCTTGAATCATGACGTATGCCATGGCAATCGTGCCCATCTCAGCTGGCAGGCCTGTAGCCGCCACCGGGCCAACGCCTATCTGAATCCCTCCCACCGCCACCGTGAGGCCTATTATAAAAGGAGCTGCGAAGAGCGCTACGACGAACAAGAAAAGAACCTGCTGTGTCGTCGCCACCTGCCGCTCGCGCTGAATCGCGTGCACTTCTCTGGCATCGGTGGAGACGGAGTCGAGCACGTTGGCGAGTGCCGCGCCGCGCTCTATTCCCTCAACGATTAGGCGAAAGGCCCGCTCGTAGAGAGGCGAATTAGATCTCCGCGCTAGTGCCAAGAGGGCGCTTTCGAGTGTCCTCCCCCTGCTGATCTCCCTCACTACCCGATCGAACTCCTGCGAAAGCACACCGTACCCCGATTTCGCGATATCATCCATCGCCGCGTCTATTCCCACGCCGGCCCGTAGGGTGCTCGCCATCTGGCGGAGAGTATCAGGTAACGCTTTTTCCAGCTCGATAGCCCTACGCTGGGCTAAGTAATAAGGCACTGCAAGCGTCAGCACTGGAAAGGTGATGAAAGCCACGAGAAGGGCAAATATGGGTAAGGGTAAGGGAATCGGGAGCCGTAGAAACATACCAACGAAACCCGCCGTCACGCCCACAATTATCGTTACTAGGAGGGTCACGCCCACGTATTCCTCCGCCGCAAGCACAATATTCGTCGACTCCAACCTGTGATCGAGGTTGTGCAGGAATTTTTCTGGAAACACGCGCTTTGCAAACGTTGCTACTCGCTTGACCAACCCCATACTTACAACCTCGGCTCGAAGCGTTTGATCATCATCACGAAATAAAACAACATGAATGGCAGGATAACCAGAAAGAGAACAGCCGCACTTGTGGGGGTCAATACTGCCCCTCCCATGCTGCTCCCCACCGCTATCATGACTAAAAGCATAGCTGGGATGACTGCGGAGGCGAACATGTACATCATCGTAAGCATGTTGAGCGACTGGGTGTAGTCACGGAGTTTCATGCGCATCTCGAAGGCCGTTTCGTCTGCCAACAGCTTGAGAATATTCGCGAGATCGCCGCCCGTCCGTAGGGTACGCTGGATTTGACGAATCGCACGGCGGAGCGGCTCGGAGTCCACCCTTCGGTCCAGCGTTGCCAGCGCCTCCTCCGTGCTCATGCCCGTGTGCATGTCACGAATGACCCTACCGAACTCCTCCGAGAAAGCGCCGTAATCCGCTTTGCTGATCGAGGTCACCGTTTCGGGGAGGCCTACGCCCGAGGAGAGAAGCGTCGCCATGTGTCTTAGGGCATATGGGATCACGCGATTTACCTCAACTACGCGCGCCTTGGCCCTGCGCCCAGGATGGGTCTTCCCGAACACCAGCGCGAGCAGGGACGCTAACACCCCGCCCACCAAGGCAAAGTGGATGGGCAAAAACAGAAGCATCAGGATGAATGCGAAGACTCCCACGATGAGGCTCATCCCGATCATGAGCGCAACATAACGTTCAGGTGGAATCCTGAGGTTGGCCTTGTAGAGATCCTCATCCAGACCTTTGAAGAATTTAGCCAATCGCTGTGCCGGGCGCTTGAGGGGAGAATACAACACATC
>JAGMBM010000235.1 GCA_023129675.1 Hadesarchaea archaeon
GGTCGACTCGAACTGCAATTTCCTTAGGCGTGGTGTCGGTGGTCATGATTGCCTTGACTGCATTCAGGCTCGCCTCGCGCGAGTTCAAGAGCTCTTCGACGGCAGCGCGGATTCCGGTCTCGATCTTCCGCATGGGCAAGCGTAAGCCTATCAGGCCCGTCGATGCAACGGCGATGTCACCGGTACGGAGTTTCAGCAGGCGCGCCACTAGGCGGGTCATCCGGCGCGCGTCCCGCAACCCCCGCTTGCTAGTATACGCGTTCGCGCTCCCGGAGTTCGCGACCACCGCTGCAAGCTCGCCGTTCTTCACGTGTTTCATCGTCACGAGAAGGGGTGCGCCTTTGATCAGGTTGGTCGTGAAAGCCCCCGCCGCGGCAACGGGGCCGTCCTCGTTGACGATTAGCATCAGGTCCAGCCCGCGGCGCTTGATTCCCGCCCGCACACCGGCTGCGAGAAACCCCGGTACCCTCGTCACGCCGCCCTCGAGAACCGTAATCATGCGGACACCAATCTCAAGAGAGCGAGGCCATCTTTAAAGTTTGCTGGGAAAAGTGAAAAGTTGGCGCGCGTGAAAGAGCAAATGCATGGCGAGCTAGACCAACCTTTGATAAAAATTCTATTTAATAATATCTAAGCAAAACTTTATTACCGTGGTTTTCATCAAGGCCTCAGCGCCAGGGCTTCTATTCCTCTTGTTTCATCAAACCCGAACATCAGGTTCATATTCTGGATTGCCTGTCCTGAAGCGCCTTTGATGAGGTTATCGATGGCAGCGACCACGACCAACCTATCTCTCCTCGCATCGAGTTCGAACCCGATATCGCAGTAGTTTGATCCAACCACGAAGTTTACCTGCGGCAGCTCCTCGAGCACTCGCACGAATGGTTCGCCCGCGTAGAACTTGCGGTAGAGCCCGAGCAAGGCTTTCGCACTGGTCGGCTTGCGAAGGAAAACATGCGCTGTAGAGAGAATGCCTCGCACGATGGGGATGAGGTGGGGGGTGAAGTGGGTTTCGACATTTTGCCCCGCCAGCTTGCTCAGCTCTTGGTCGATTTCGGGAGTGTGACGGTGGGTGGTCGCGGCGTAAGCCCGAATGTTTGCACCCGTGGCAGGGTGGTGGGTCATCTCGCTTGGGGCGGCTCCGGCTCCAGAGGTTCCGGT
>JAGMBM010000236.1 GCA_023129675.1 Hadesarchaea archaeon
CAAAATTGATCGAAAGTGTCGGCACGAAGAAGGTTTACACTGTCGATATGCACGCCCACAGGGTCGGGGACATCCAAGAGATTTTCAAAGTCCCCGCTAGAAATCTCACCGCAGCGCCTCTCTTGGCCAAATACTTAGCCGATAATTACCAACTCGAGGATCCCGTGATCATCGGGCCGGATGATGAGTCGGAACGGTGGGCAAAGGAAGCAGGTGAAGCCCTAGGCGCCGACTGGAATCACATGGTAAAGGAGAGGCTGGGGCCGGAAGAGGTCCATATCAAGCCCCGAAAGCAGCTAGAGGTCGAAGGCAGGGATGCTATGGTGATCGATGATATCATCAGCACCGGCGAGACGATGGTGGAGGCTATTAAAATTTTGAAAAAACACGGAGCACGAAAGATTTACGCCGCCTGTATCCACGCAGTCCTCGCTGGGAATGCCCTAGAGAAGGTACGCAAGGCGGGCGCTGAGGACATCTTTGCAACCGACACCATCGAGCACAATATCAGCAAGGTTTCGGTCGCTCCCCTCATCGCAGATGCGATTCATTAGGGTTTGAATATGCAAAGATTGATGTTCGTGCTTTCAGGCGAGCACCCCACACTGCCGGTGGCTGAGGCGGTAGCAGCGATCAAAGCCGAGCACCGTGCCTACCGGGTGCTCGAACAACTCAATCAAGTGCTTGTCGCCGAGACCAAAGCCAGCCCGCAGATCCTTGCCTCACGCCTCGCGATGTGCCGCGAGATATGCCTCCACCTCTGCACTGCCAGCGCTCGCGAGGGGGACATCCTAGAGGCTGTGGGAAGCTCTGACATCGTCGACCTCATCCCCCACGGAAAAAACTTCGCGGTGCACGTGAAGCGCGTACGGAGGAGCTCACCCGGCATCGACACGCTCAAACTTGCGAAGACCATCGCGGAGCTCATCGGCGCTGAGGTCGAGTTCAAGGTCGACTTGGCCCACCCCGATATCGAGCTCTTGGGGGTGCTGACGGGAGAGCGGTGCGCGCTGGGAATAACGGTGGCGAAGGTAGATCGACGCCAGTTCGCGCGACGCAGGCCCACGCTCAGGCCGGCCTTCCACCCTAGCACCCTGATGCCCGTGTTCGCCCGCTGCATGGTCAACCTCGCCCGGACCCCTCGAGAAGGCACTTTCCTTGACCCCTTCGCGGGTGTTGGAGGCATCTTGCTCGA
>JAGMBM010000237.1 GCA_023129675.1 Hadesarchaea archaeon
TGATGTTAAAGAGGTGAAGCCGGTTGCTATGCCCAATTCCGCGCATCTTCCTTATCTCAAGCGCCCTATCCCACTCCAGGCCTTCACTTTCATAGTAGAGCACGATGACGCCGTCCAAGATTCCCTCCACCCCTCCCCTGCTAAGCTCCTCTCGTCCCTCCCTTATTTCAGATGTTGCAATGGAGGTGCAGTTCAACTTTGCCAACCTATCCCTCAGATTGTCCAGCTGTACCTTGAAATCGCGTTCATCTGGGAAAAACATTGAAAGAAGATCAACTCTTTCAAGAACAACCCGCTTTGACCCAGAGGTCTTGACCGTCTCCGCTATCTCCGATAGAAGATCCATGATTTTCGCTCTTGCCTTCTTCATTTCCGTGACGATGCTCGATATCGGTCCCCCAAGGATCCGCAGGCTGCCTTCATTCTCCAATCGCTGAAGCTGCCACTCGAATTTCGAGGCGTAGTCGTAGAGGCCTTGCTTATCCCTTTCAAGAGAAACAAGGACCCCCGGCTCCCCGTAATCAGTGATTCCTTTCAGTATGTACTGCATTGCGAAGATCGACTTGCCGGTGCCTACCTTCCCCGAGAGAAGCACGCTGCTACCTGTGGGCAAACCTCCACCCATTAGCTCGTCCAAACCTGAAATGCCAGTCTTAACCCTCATGACATCGCCGAGCCAAACGAAGTAATTACTAAAGTCGACAGCGGCACTTCTTCAAAATAATTGGTCCTCATTCCCAGCCTCCGTCATGTTAATTTATGATATCAAGGGCTAAATTAACCTATCGATTTACCGTAAAATCGGCTTAAATTATGACAAAATAACTTTATGGGCGGGACTTTTAGGCAGGATGGTCGATATCGGGGTAGATAAATCAGAAATGAAATGAGCAAAGGGTTGGTTACGAACCAGTTGCGATAACCCAATCGCTTGCTGGGGCTCGCATGATATAAAGGGGTGGGAACCACGGTAACTCAGCAGACAAATTACATTCGATTTTTAACATGCTTGCAAAATAACTAGGTTTCAGAGCTCGAACATCCCTATCTGCCAAAGCCAGAAAAGAGTGAGGAAAGCGACGATTAAGGCACATATCGCTCTCTCCCCAATGCCTCCTGTGTGCACTCGAAAACTTACTGAACTCTCGCGAAAAGGCCTCAGCCACCTTACTCCGGTTGGATTGAGTGAATCGGCAGCCAGGTGCGAGATGTATCCGACGAAGAGGAAGAATGGATAGAGGAGCGAGGCATCGAAATATAGCGCCAATGAAGTTGTCGCGATGAACGCCATCATTGCTGCAAGCAAGGTGTGGAAAATGCCCCTGTGGAGTACAATCCTGGAGACATGTCGGGAGAGAAATTGTATTGAGGAATTGAGCGTGGATATGAAGGATTTCGGGTGGTCAAAGTCAGGGAGCAGGCTGCCGAGCATCGCGAACCCGAAGAGGATGAGGTTCCCTTCCCCCCAGCCCATGTAAAAGGGGAGCGCGAAAAGGACGCCAAAAACAGCGTGGGTGATTCCAAGCATGGACAACCCTCCAAATGTGTAGATTGACTGGGAAACATAAATGATGTAAGTCTAGACTCTCCTATCTAACTACTAACTAACTGCTCTGAAGTAAAACTTACCAATTTCACAATGCCCAATAACCATGGTTGTTTGTTGTGTTTATATTTCGCGAGTTCTAAGATGGACTTTGGCGAGAACTTGTGGTTTAAGTTAGCTGCACCCGGACTCGAACTTCAACTTAGACTCGAGGACCTAGGCAAAGTTCACATTCACGAGGAGATCATCCCCGAGCTGCTTGATAAGCTCGTTGACGAGATAAAGTCGAGCGGCAAGGTGAGAGATCCCGTAATCGTCGACTCGAGAACTCTGGTCGTGCTCGACGGCATGCACAGGGTCGCCGCGCTCAGAAAGCTGGGATGCAGATATCTGCCAGCCTGCTTGGTCGACTACCAAAACCCAAAAGTGCGCGTCGGCTGCTGGTATCGCACTATTCAGGGGGAGGTAAATGAATCGAAGTTCTTGGACCTATTCAGACTGCTAGAGCTAAGCGCCGAGCCCACCCCACCGGAGACGGCATCCAGGGCTCTCGAGGAGCGCCAAGCATCCGCAGCCCTGCTCACAAAGAATGCCTGCTACTTGCTGAAGGTGGAAAGTGGTGAGATAAGGGAGAGCTACGCGTTGGTGAAACGAATCGAGCTCGTCCTGAGTGAAGAGGGGGTGAGGGTGGATTACGAGAACGAGTTCGACGCGGTACGGCGGGCACGCTCCGGGGAAGTTGCCGCCACGCTGATGGTGCCCGGGGTGAGGAAGGATGAGGTCATCGAGGCGGCCCTCTCTGGCAATGTGTTCGCCCACAAGACGACCCGACACGTCCTGTCAGCCAGGCCCATGCATGTCGACGTTCCGCTCGGATGGCTGAAGGGGGATCAACCGCTCGAGGAACTCGACCACATGCTAACCGAGCACCTCTCGAAGCGTAGGGTGAAGCGCTTGCCGAAGGGTGCACTATTCGAAGGGCGGAAATATGAAGGTGAACTTTGGATTTTTGAGTAGCTCGAGAACCTTGGAAAAAGGGTGAAAGGGTGATTAAAGAAGAGCCGATAAAGCTGGCGCAATATCTGAGGGGAAAAAGGAGAGCTATGAGCCCATCATGGTCCACCAACCCGTGAGCC
>JAGMBM010000238.1 GCA_023129675.1 Hadesarchaea archaeon
GGAGCGCTTGGGATTGAAGTACGTGGCCGATGAGATTGAGGCCCATGGCCCATATCCAGAGTGGGACGGTCCACCGCTTTGGCCCCTGAACAAATATCCTCACGGCGGAACGCGCGCTTAGCGTCGCCTAGTCTGCCCTTTTTTCTCTTTTTCCTTGATGGCTCTCAGAACTCGCTCAGGGGTGAAGGGGGTATTATACAACCTGGTGCCCACCGCGTTGTAGATTGCGTTGGAGATTGCCGGAAGAGGACCATTTATGTTTACTTCGCCCACAGTTTTTGCGCCGTATGGGCCAGTTGGTTCGTAGCTGGGAACCAAGATGGTTGTGATTTTGGGGATGTCAGGGGCAGAAAATATTTTGTAATCGCCAAAGGATGGGTTCAGCACCCTCCCCTTATCGTCGAAAAAGAACTCCTCGGTGAGTGCATAACTTATACCATTCAAGATTGCGCCCTCAACTTGCCCCTCGGCCAGCTTCGGGTTGACCGCCGTTCCGCAGTCCACGGCCGCCACGTAGGAGAGCACCTTGACCTGCCCGGTTTCGGTGTCGACCATGACTTCCGTGAAGTGGGCGGCAAATGATTGAGGAGGCAACCGGCTGAGCTCAGATGCAATTGCCGCGATCTGGAACTGATCCTTGCTGTATAGTGCACGTTTAACTATCTGGCTAAACTCCACTCGCTTGCCACTTTTGTTCGATATGACGGCCTTGTTCTCGATTCGCAAGTCCTCCTTTGGTTCCCCCAGCATGTCCGCCGCCACATTCAAAATCTGCTCCTTGATTTTTTCAGCTGTTTTGAGAACGGCCATCCCTGATAGGTAGGTGGTGCTTGAAGCATATGCTCCCTTGTCGAATGGGGTGATGTCGGTGTCAGAAGGATACACAATGACATCCTCTACTGGAATATCAAGAGTTTCAGCGAAGATTTGGGTTAACACTGTATCAGCGCCCGTCCCTAGGTCGGTCGCACCGATTAGAAGGTTGAACGAGCCATCGTCGTTCATCTTCGCAAAGGCGGACGCCATATCAATCAGAGGGACCGTGCCGCCTTGCACCATGCAGGACATACCAACACCATATTTGACTGGGCCCTCGGGCTGGTTCTTGTACTGCTCGAGCTTTTCGCGCCATCCAAAAATCTCAGCACTCTTGGCGATGCACTCGGGCAGCGAGCAGCTCTCAACGATCATCTCGACCCCCTTCCCCGTCTCGCTCAGGGCCTTGAAGATTGGGGAAGTCTCGCCTTTCTTGATCGTGTTCATCTTCCAAAAATCCACGGGATCCATTCCGATAGCCTCGGACATCTCATCCATCATGACCCCCATGGGGAAGGCCGCCTGAGTTACCCCGTAGCCCCGGTATGCCCCTCCCGGGATAAGGTTGGTGTAAACAGCATCGGCGATCCATTTGATGTTTTTACAGTGGAAAAGGGGTAGGGCCTTGGCGCAGGTATTGTTCATGACCGTCATCGCGTGGGGACC
>JAGMBM010000239.1 GCA_023129675.1 Hadesarchaea archaeon
GGCATCACGATCCAGTCTTTCATCATTCCACAACCTTGTAGGCCCTCAACAATTTTTCAACTCCCTGCTCGAGCGATACTTTCGGCTCGTAGCCAAGGAGTTTTCTCATCTTCGCGATGTCGGCTTGGCTGTGTCTGATATCACCGGACCTAGGGGCCTCGTAGGTGGGCTTGAGTCCGGTTTTGCATGTCAATCTCAAAAATATCCCGCAGAGCTCGTTGATGTTCGTAGCCCTGCAGGTCCCGACGTTTAACGTTTTTCCGGCTACTCCATCACGCTTCAGCGCCAGCAAGGTGGCATCGACGACATCGCCAACATAGATGAAATCGCGTGTCTGCTCGCCGTCGCCGTAGATTACGGGGGGCTGGTTGGCGCGGAGGCGTTCCATAAATTTTGTCATGACTCCTGCGTACTCGCCAGTCTGCCTGGCCCCGTAGACGTTGAAATAGCGCAGGCACACAGTTTCCAATCCTTCCAACTCATAAAACGTGCGGCAGCTTTGCTCCGCAACGAGCTTGGAGCTCGCGTAGGGTGAAAGCGGATTGTCCGGCGCATCCTCGCTTATCGGGAGTTTGGCTTGTTCACCATAGACTGCACAGGACGAAGCGTAGATGAATCGCTTGACGCCGCGCTCCAAACTGGCTTTGAGCAGCGCTTGCGTGCCCTCGGCGTTCACGCTGTGGGTGAGATCTGGATCCTCGATCGAAAGGGGTACACTTATCATCGCTGCCTCGTGAATGATCGCATCGACACCAGCCACAGCGTTTTCGATCGCTTTGGCATCTCTAATGTCGCCTTGAATGAACCGAAGAGCGGGGTTGTTTGTTTGATTTTTTAGGTTGTCCATGCTACCGTTGGAGAGATTGTCAAGCACGGTAACCGCATCACCCCTGGCCAACAAAGCGTCGACCAAGTGCGAGCCTATAAAGCCAGCTCCACCTGTTACGAGGACTCGCATTCGCTCCCTTTCCTCTATTTCCGTGCTTATGTTAAAATAGGCGAAGTGTCAGTAAGTTTGGG
>JAGMBM010000024.1 GCA_023129675.1 Hadesarchaea archaeon
GTCACCGCTGGCCCCACGATCGAGCCCATCGACCCGATTAAGCTGATCACAAATCGAAGTTCGGGCAAGATGGGCATCGCTGTGGCCCGAGCCGCGGCCGCTCGCGGCGCCGAGGTTACGTTGATTTATGGACCTGGGAGCGAGACCCCTCCAGCCAACGTCAAACTTGTCGGGGTGCAAATAACGGCGGAGATGCGTGACGCATTTGAGCGCGAGCTTGGGTCTCGACATGATGTCATCGTTTCAGCAGCTGCCGCACAGGATTTTGCGGTCGAGCGACCAGCTCAGCATAAGCTCAGGCATTCCGATCCGGTGACGCTCAAGCTGGTGTCAGCACCCCGCGTGCTCGATGGGGTCCGAAAACTCGCGCCAGATGCTTTTGTAGTGGGATTCAAGGCGGAGTATGACGTGAGCGATGAGGAGCTTCTAAAAGCGGCTAAGGACAAACTGGGCGAGGGGCTCGATATGGTCGTGGCAAATGATGTAGCTAGGGCGGGGGCTGGATTTGGCATCGACACCAACGAAGTCTTAATTGTGACTCCCTCCGGCTCTAAACCGATGCGCGCTCAAAAAGCTGAGATAGCGCGGGCGATTTTGAATGCCGCGGTAGCGAAAGTTCGTGGAAGCTAATACCTTCGCGGAGCTTTATAATACACCCGGACTCAATCTTCTTGAGGGCGAGCGCATGGAAGAACTGGAGGATAAGCTTGCAAAATTTTTTGGGCGTGAAAGAGAGGTTAAGCTAGCCTACCTGTTTGGCTCTGCGGTCAAAGGGAAAACGGGCGGGCTAAGCGACATCGATGTGGGAGTTTACCTCGACGATTCCCTTACGAGCGAAGAGAGGTTTAAACTCCAACTCGAGCTGATCGCTGGGCTGACTTCGCTGCTCGGAACGGAAAAAATAGATTTGATTGTCATGAACGATGCTCCTACGGCTCTTAACTTCGAGATAATCAAGTCGAATCGCTTGTTGCTTACCAAGTCTGGATTCGATAGGGTAAAATTTGAGCATCGGGTGATATCGAGATACTTGGACAGAAGGTACTATGACGAAAGAAGCGCCGAGGAGCTCGTGAAAAGAGTGGCTGAAAGGGGATTGGCGTGAAGACGATGGAGAAAATTTCGCGCAAGCTCAGGTTTATGAAGAGGTATGTGGACTTCCTAAAGTCCCATCGTGCAATTAGTGCGGAGGAGTTGGAAGAAAATTACGAATTGAGGAGCGCCATAGAGAGGAATCTAGAATTAGCGCTGGAGTCGATGCTGGACATCGGGGAGATAATAATTTCTGAGAAGGGATTTGAGAAACCCGAAGACTACAAAAGCGTCATGCTGATTTTGGGGAGAGAGGGGGTTTTGCCGAAAGTGTTCGCCGAGAAACTGGTGCCCGCCGTAGGTGTTAGAAACATTCTGGTTCACATGTATACGGAAGTGGATGTTAAGAAAATTTGCGAGTTTCTGCGGGGGAATTTGGGCGATTTTGATGGGTTCGCTAAACACGTAGCGAATTATCTCAAAAAATCGAGATGAGTCGGAAAATCGATGAGAAAAGTTTCAGCTTTTGTTCCCGCCCACATCTCGGGCTTCTTCCAAGTGTGCGACGAGCCCCTCGAGCTCGAACGAAGGGGCTCGCGCAACTGCGGCCCCTGCATCGACGCCGGCGTGCTCACGAAAGTTAAAGTTGAGCCAGCCGCTCGCACCAGCATAAGCGTTCACATAAACAACGAGCGGGCGCCCGGGGCAAAGACGACTTTGGCAGCCGTTGAGAATCTCTTGAGCATGGTGCACGAACCGCTTGAAGTAACCGTAGCTCATTCCTGCCAAGTGCCGATAGGCGCGGGATACGGCGCGAGCGGTGCGGGGGCGTTCGGCGCCACTCTGGCCCTCTCCAAAGCTTTGGGTTTGCGCTTGCCGCGTGAGAGGTTTGCGGCGATCGCGCATGTTGCTGAGGTGACCTGTCGCACAGGGCTCGGCGACGTGGGGGCGCAGGCGCTCGGCGGGCTGGTGATCGGGCTGGAGCCAGGTGCTCCTCCCCATGGCAGATGGGAGCGCATCCGCTTGCCGAAAGATGCAAAGGTGGTTTGCGGCACTTTCGCTGGGCTACCGACGACGAAGCTTTTGCGCGAGGAGCGGTTCCGTGAGCGTTCGAAGCAGCTCGGTGGCTTGGCCCTGAAAAAATTGTTAAAAAAACCTACTCCCCAAAATTTCATGAAAGTATCGCGTGAATTTGCGGAAGCTCTCGAGCTTTTAGACGATGAGCTTCGTGCGTTGATCGAAGCTGTTTCAGAGGCGGGCGCAATTGGAGCAAGCCAAGTGATGCTGGGGAGAGCAGCATTCGCGTTGGTGAAGGAGGAGGAGATTAAACAAGTGAAGCGCGCATTTCTGAAGTTCCTCGAGCCCAGTGCTGTCATCGTTGCAAACGTGGACCGGATTGGCGCTAGGTTAATCGGTTAAAATTTATCCTCTAAACAGACCTTGGAGACGCTGATCAACGAGGAAGCCCTACTGCTGGCAAAGTACCTTCGAAACGAAAGGAAAACGTGGATCCCCAGAATCGCCGTTTAACAACAACACGAGAAAACATTTGGGGCACTTATTTAGATTTCTTCTTGATATCAATTTTATATTTTTCTTTAGTTTTATTCCAACCTAGTTCTTTAATTATTGAATCTGCTACTTTGTAAAATCCTTGTGATGCTTTTACAGAATTCCGAGCGCGCCGAATGCAATAGAAGAGAATAAAACCTACTATTAAGACCGGGACAACGATAAGCAAGGGAAGAAAAGCAAGACCAAAGATATTTTGAATCGATGTTTTTAGCTCCTTTATGGTAAAGAGAAAAGCGATTATAGCGATGACAAACACAGATAAAGATATACCCGATACTAGCCAAGATAGACACCTTTGTGCCTCTGTAGACGCCATACTTACATATCTATGATATTGTAACTCTGCGTTGGAGCGATCGTCTTCAATAGTTCCCCTGTATAACGATTTTTTTTTACCCATAAACTTGATGCTCCTACCTTTTCACTGTTCTTGTCTTTAATCTTCCGCCATATTTCCTTGGCCTCTGGTGCTTAACCCTTTGCGCGCGGCCGGGGAGAACCGAGTTAGAATCGGCGTGACTTAACTGATACTTTTATCATAACTATTATTATGAAAGCGATAATCGACCAAAATATGATAACTAAAAGCATCCCAATCCACGAAACGCTAAAATAATGGGGCCCACCCGAATACAACCAATTTTCAGAAAGCCAACTGAGCGGGAACCCATGTTCGATAACATATACGCCGATAAGGGAAGGCTTGACTTGATAGAGATATGTAGCAAGGGTTATGATCGTCCCCAAGCCTACGGAATATAGAATGGGTAATCTCTTCATCACAATTGCATAAACCAGAATGGCCACAAATGCGAAAGCAATGGATAACTCAAATAGCAACGTTTCAATCGGCAGAGTTTCACCAACACAAGTCTATACATGGTCGAATTTAGGAATTTCGAGGAACTTGCAAAATTCTCCTAAAAGGCAACATAGAACCAAAATCCAAACCCCTCTCATTTTTCCGAGCCGAAGGAGGGTGACCCGCGGATTGCCGCAGGTGATTTTGGGGCGCTGCGGTTAAATCGGTTTTCGTTTCAAAGGGAAACTTAATTTATTAGCCGCTTTGAGCCCATTTTAAAATGAACGTGGGGCAGATGCTGAGTAAGCACTTGATTGCTGCCGTGCTTCTAATAATTGTCATTGCACTTGGTACTGGGATTTATTTTATCACGAAAGAAAAACCTGATGCAGAACTTCTGCCAACCCAGCTGACAGTTGCCGCGTCGATGTCGATGGAAAATCTTGCATGGTTTACTTTAACCGCCACGCTTGCCTCAAACGGCGCACCGCTAGAAGGAAAAGTAATAGAGTGGATTGAAAACTTTCCTCCTGATTATCTGTCTAGACTAAACATCCTAGGCCTTGGCACAGATTCTTCTGGGCAAGTCTCTGTCACTTTTCCTGCTTTTCATCAAGTGCATTCCCACTGGCCTTGGCTCGATAACGCGTTTAGGATTACGGCATCGTTTGCTGGTGACAACCAATACCGAGGAAGTAGCGGGAGTGTACCCATATATTAAGGACGTTTTCTCGACCGAAAAGTCTCGAATTGTACCACTGAGGGCTTCAAACGCTAAAAGTCCCTAATACGCAGCAGAACCCTTATCGATATTTATCCTCCACAATCTTTGATAATTCAATTGTTCCATTTTTATCTACACAATTCACAATATTTACGTATCTTCCTAATCTCATAACCACGACGGGAGTGTAGAGAAATGCGTAAAACGAATCATCTCCCAAAGTCAGATTTTCAAAAAGATTTTCTAGATATAATTCGTACTCTGGTAAAGCGGATAACCACGAGAAAAACTGATTTCTCATATTTTCAAAGTAAATCTCAGCTTTCGCGCTATTTTTAAAGATAGCCAAATGCTGTCCTAAACCTTCGTCGCTAATAACGCCAAAAGTTCGACCCAGCACTCTTTCCACCCCATCTCCATCATTCTCCGCAGTGTCAGAAGGAACAAAATAAATACTTGCCCCGCTATCAGAAGGTATAAACGCTACATACTCCTCCCAAGACAGAAGGAGGGCTTCTGGTAGAACCTCGCCTTCTTCTCCGCCTCCGGAGAGCATGAAGTAACCTCCAGCGATAGCTGCGACGATGATAACGATAATCACTACCACGGCAATGGTTCCGATCCCATTCTCTTTCACGACCTTCCTCCACTTGGTCATTTGCCTTCATCTCTAAAACTCTTTTTCTACCGTTTTCAATCCCGAGTCCTGAAACAACATTTTTTAATTTTTGTGCAGGCGCCTGACTTTTTAAACAGGCCGACTTTAGGAGCAAAGCCATGCTCGTTTGGGTTTGGGGTTAAAATTTATCGTCATGCACGATCTTGTTAAGCGGTATGCGCTGCGGAGGGCTCGGTTCCTCAGCTGGCCTGCCGAGCGGGATGATGGCGACGGGCCTCACGCCCGCAGGTGCTTTGATCACCCCAGCGACAGCGTCGTCATCGAACGCCCCCACCCAGCAAGTCGCGTAGCCGAGCGCGTAAGCGGCCAGATGAATGTTTTGCGTTGCAGCTGCGGTATCCTGGATGCAATAGAGTTCCTCCCCTCGCCTGCCGTAGCGTCGGGAGGTGCGGGGGACGTTCGCGCACACGACGATGGCTACCGGCGCCTCCGCGATGAACATCTGCCCGAGCGCTGCGCGAGCCAACCCTTGTTTTGTCGTTTGGTCCTTTATGACGACTAACTCGAGAGGCTGGCAGTGCCCAGCGCTGGGGGCCAAGCGAGCGGCGTCAAGGATTTTTTCCAAATCCTTCTCCTTGACCGGCGTGGACTCAAACTCACGCACGCTTCGCCTGCCCCTAATCGCTTCAAAAACGTCCATCCAAACCTCCAAGCTTTTAAACCCCCACTGAACTTAAAGAATTTGGCGTGTGATGAAATGGTCGAACGATCGGAGCTCGACTGGATAGTCCAAAAGGCTACCGAGCTACTCGCCGACAAGGTGAAGGATTCCCAACTCACCGATCGCGACATCGAGCTGGCATTCGATATATTCGCGAAACCCAGGCTCGAGCGCCTCTCCGATGCTTTCAAAAGCGACCTCGAACGAAGGCAGGCGCGAGATTTCATCATAATGAAGCTCCAAGAGCGGATGAAGCAGCTCAACGCGGAGCAGTGGCAGAAGCTGGAGTAAGTGGGTTAATCAAAGTTGCTATCTTCGACTACACCCAATTGCTGAAGGGACCTCTTCCGCAGGCTCTACGAGATTGTCCCGACAGTGGAATCTAGAGAAACGGCGGGTGCCCAGCCCACAGCCAGTAAATGGCGATGATGCACAGCACTACTATCACGAAGAGGCCGGCTCCCCACTTCTTGGCCTGAGCCCTGAAGCATATGTAGCCGAAGAGGCCGCTGCCGATCAAGGCCAAGATAAGTACGATGCTGAGCACGATTTGTCCTGCCAACTGCACCCAACCGCTTTGGGTGAGGGCAATGATGGGCAGAACGATGATCAGGATAATCGCTCCTGCCAAGATCAGCCATAAGCGCAGATATTTCACCCCATTTTGCTTGTTCGCCAGGCTTTTAAAGTTTAACTTGGAGAAATCTTGGAGTTACTTCAATTTCCCAACGTTTGGGCTGCTTCCGATAGCTCACTGCGCATTTCCCTAAGGATGCTTTCGCTCTTGTCCGGGACCTCTTGGAGTACCCCTCGATAAAGCGTTCCATTAGCTCCATCCAACTTTGAAAAATGCCGCGCATACGCATTTCACCCTTCCTCGTCCAGCCCCCGATGTGGAATGGAGCCAACAAACGATTGAGAGCGACAGATCGTTTGCGCGGCAGTTAATCTTGGAATTCGTGAGATTAAAGGATGTTGGTAGAGTTTTTATCAGCCGTCCCTCATGCACCATGCAACGGGTTCTGACCACGCGCGGCCAACGGATACCACGCTCAAATCCCAACTCGGGGGCTAGAATTTGCGACAGGTATCGCAAACTATACCCATCTACCTTCTTGCCCTAAAATGCCTTACGCATAGTCGACGAGCAGTTTTGTGTGGTAAAAAATAAAAAGTGGTAGGGAAATTAAAATAACCCCAAGCTTAACTTAGAGAAACTCTAAAAACCAGGTGGGAAAATGCCTAGAATCGCGATATTGGATCAAGACTCCTGCCAGCCGAAGCGGTGCTCGCTCGAGTGCCACCGTTACTGCCCGGGGGTTCGAACCGGCGACGATACGGTGGTCATCGACGAGCGAACGGGCAGGCCAACGATTTTCGAGGAGCTGTGCACGGGCTGTGGCATTTGCGTTCACAAGTGCCCGTTCCGCGCGATCTCGATCATCAACCTGCCGCAGGAACTCGAAGGGCGTTGCATCCATCGCTACGGTCCCAACATGTTTGCCCTCTACGAATTGCCGATCCCAAGAGCTGGCAAAGTCACGGGGCTTGCCGGACAGAACGGAACGGGCAAGACCACCGCGCTTGAGATCTTGGCTGGGAGGCTTAGACCAAACTTGGGTTCGCGGGAGGCGGCACCGCCAAAGGTCCTGAACGAATTCTTCAAGGGTTCTGAGCTACAGGCTTACTTCGCTCGGATCGGGCGCATAAAAATAGCTTACAAACCCCAAGCGATCGATGGGCTCCCAAAGGTGGTGCGAGGGGAGGTGGGTGCACTCCTCGCGAAGGCGGATGAGCGAGGCGCGTCGAGGGAGCTGTCCGAAGCGCTTGGGTTGAATGAGGTCCTCGACCGCAACATCAAACTCCTCAGCGGGGGCGAACTTCAGCGCCTAGCAATCGCCGCGACCGCCGCGCGGGAGGCAGACATTTATTACTTGGATGAGCCGAGCTCGCACCTCGATGTTTACCAGCGTCTCAACGCAGCGCGCGTCATCCGGGGGCTCGCTGAGGCCGGGAAAGCCGTGCTAGTCGTGGAGCATGACCTCGCGATGCTCGACTACATGTGCGATTACGTGCACGTCCTCTACGGTAAACCCAGGGCATATGGTGTCGTGTCATCACCACGGGGGGTCAGGGTGGGAATAAACGTCTTTCTCGATGGCTACTTGCGCGAGGAGAACGTGAGGTTCAGGAGGGAATCCATCCGCTTTGAAGTCCGGCCTCCGTCAAAAGCCCGTGTCGCTGGGCAGGCGATGTTCAGCTACCCCAAGCTCAAGAAACGCTTCAAGGGGTTCGAACTCGAGGTTACACCGGGCAGCGTTTACGTCGGTGAAGTAGTCGGCGTGGTGGGGCCGAACGCGATAGGCAAAACCACCTTCGTGCGCATGCTCGCGGGGGAGCTCAAACCGACGGTCGGTCGGCTCGGGTTCAAGCTCGCGGTCGCCCACAAGTCGCAGTACTTGAAGATAGAGTTCGGCGGCACCGTGGAGGCTTGGCTGCGCGAGCTGATCGGTGAGTTCGGCCCAGCTTTCGATCCCGAGATCCTGCAGCCGCTCGAAGTGAGGCCACTGCTCGAGCGGAGGTTGGAGGAGCTGAGCGGGGGCGAGCTTCAGCGCGTCGCGATTGCCGCGTGCTTGGGGCAACCAGCCGATGTTTACTTGATCGATGAGCCCAGTGCCTACCTCGACGTCGAGCAGCGCCTGAGCGCGGCGCGCGTGATAAGGCGGGTGATCGAGAGGCGTGAGGCCGCGGCGTTCGTCGTGGATCACGATATGCTCAGCGTTGATTTTGTCTCCGACCGATTGCTCGTCTTCAC
>JAGMBM010000240.1 GCA_023129675.1 Hadesarchaea archaeon
CGAACTCAGCCTAGGCTCACGGGGACGCCTACTCCTGAACCCACCCGAGCCGGAAGTAGCTGGGCTGCCCGAGCTGGTCGAACGGTTGCTCAAGTTAGAGGAGCTCGAGGCAAGCATGCCGACGGTCGATCTCGCAGCGAGGGTAAGACGAAAGCTTCCGTTGCGGGAGTTCAAACGGGACGATGGGACTCCCGGAAAGGTCACCAGCGTGATTCTCATGGATGAGACGGGCACCGTTCGCGCCTCCTTTTGGGACGGTGCGGCGGAGCTCGCGCAGAAGCTGGAGCCGAACGATATCGTACTCTTGCGCAACGCCTACACGCGCACCGGCTTGGCGGGCAAACAGGAGGTACACGTTGGCAAAGTCGCGCGGGTTGAGGTGAACCCACCCGGTGTGACCGTCGGGGCACTCGAGCCAAGCCGCATAAAAATCGGTGAGCTCGAGCCGAACATGGACGCGCTCGAGGTAATCGGGAGAGTAATCGAGGTTACTGCACCGCGCGAGTTCAGCCGGGCCGATGGTAGCAAGGGAAAAGTCGCGTCCATAACTATCGGTGACCAAACGGGTACAACGAGGACATCACTCTGGCACGAGCATGCGGACAAAGTGGCCGACATCAAGGCCGATGACATCGTCAGGTTCATCAACTGCTACAGCACGCTGGGCCTCTTTGGCCAGCCCGAGCTCCACCTCGGCAAGCAAGGGGGGCTCGAGCTAAACCCGGCCATCAGCGAAGAACTGCCGTCCACGGATGTGATTAAGATGGCCATGCCAGTACCCGAACGGACCAGCATTGTCGACATCCAGAAGGAGGGGATGAGGGTTCAGGTTCGGGGAACCGTGGTGCGGGTCTTTCACCGACGCCCGGTGTTCGATATCTGCCCCGACTGCGGACGAAGCCTCGGGAGCGTGGATACCAGCTTGATGTGCGAGGAGTGTGGAAAAATTGTAACGCCTGAACATCGCGTCGTGCTTAGCTTCATGCTCGACGACGGCACCGACAACATTCGGGTCGCCCTCTTCGGCAAGGTCGCGGAGCGGTTGCTTGGCATGGGGGCGCAACAGGTATTCGAGCTCTTCAAGGACACACCTGACTTGGCCGAGCTTTATGATAAGTTCAAGCTTGTCGGGCGGGAGCTCATCCTCGCGGGAACGACTCGTCACGA
>JAGMBM010000241.1 GCA_023129675.1 Hadesarchaea archaeon
CGCGTGCTCATCTTGGAACTTTTCGGCAAGGGGAATTTGATTCTCTGTGACGCCCAGCTCAATATAATCCAGCCCTACCGAGTCGAAGCGTGGCGGCACCGCGTGCTCCGCTCTGGCGAAAGGTACGTTCTTCCCCCCAGCAAGGGCGTCAACATACGAGAGCTCGATGTTCAGGGGCTGCGTCGTGCTCTCAGTGAGGCTCCCGATGTGGTGCGGGCTCTGGCGATAAACCTGAACGTGGGCGGCTCGCTTGCTGAGGAGATATGCGCTCGAGCCGCAGTAGCGAAAAGTCGCAAACCGAGCGAACTTTCAGGACAGGAGCTCACGGCAATCACTCGATCCATCAGGAGCATACTTACACAGGAACCAGCGGCCCGTATCGTCTATGAAGATAGCAAACCTGTGTATGTCCTACCATTCGATTTTAAGATGCACGTGGGAAAGCGGGTGAAACAATTTGATTCCTTCAACGAGGCCCTTGACGAATTTTTCAGCACCCTTGCAGTTACCTCAGCAGCAGAGAAACAGAGGAAGCGTTTTGAGAGGGAGCTCGGTCGACTTCGCAGACGGTTGGCAGAGCAGGAAAAACACTTCGCGGACCTCTACGCGAAGTCCAGCAATGTCAAGCGGAAGGCAGACCTTGCTGCAATTCACCATGCGCAGATAAATGACGCGATGGGCCGTTTGGAGAAGCTTAGGCGCGCGAAAGGGTGGCGAGCGGCAATCAAGGCGATGGCTAGAGCAAAGGGGGCCGGGGAACCATGGGCGAAGATCATCAGAAAGGTAGACTCCAAGGTGGCAAAAATTGAATTCGAACTGGCAGGTCAACCTGTCATCTTAGACCTTCGCCTATCTGCGTTCGAGAACGCCTCGCGGTTATACGAGCAGTACAAGAAGTCGGCGGAAAAGGCTGCGGGGGCCAAGGACGCCATGAAGCAGACGAGGCGGGAGCTCGAAGAGTTACTCACCACCGGCATACCTGAGCTCAAGGTTCCAGTGCTACGCAAGCGCAGGAAGCTGAAGTGGTTCGAACGATATAGGTGGTTCATCTCGTCCGACGACATGCTGGTCATCGGGGGACGGGACGCGAAGACCAATCGAGAAGTCGTCGAGAAGCATATGGAACCCGGCGATAGATACCTGCATGCCGATATCGTTGGCGCCCCCCACGTCGTGATTAAAACAGCGGGTAGGGAAGTGCCCGGGGCTACCCTCAAGGAAGCGGCGGAGTTCGCGGCGATGCACTCACGGGCATGGCGGGAGGGGCTAGGAGCGGTAAACGTTTACTGGGTGATGCCCAATCAAGTTTCGAGGCGAGCGCCACCTGGCACGTACCTGCCGAAAGGGGCCTACATGATAGAGGGCAAGCGCAATTTTTTGAGAGTTCCAGTCAGGGGGGCCGTTGGTGTCGTGACGGTTGACGGCGAACAATTGATCGCGTGCGGCCCTTCGAGCGCAATCGGGAAGCATTCGCGAGTTGTTGTCGAAGTCGTGCCAGGAAAGATGAAGAAATCTGAACTCGCGCGCGAGGCACGGACACGTTTTAAGACCGCAGACGTCGAAGTATCAATTGACGAGGTGGAACGAGCGCTCCCGCCAGGAAAGGGAGATTTCAAACGGACGGCGGGCGAATGAAAAAACATTTGCTCGTCTTCGCGGTTTTTCTCATTTTCATTGGGTGTTTAGCCGCAGCCAACATCAGTGGGGCCCAGCAGGACTTCGTTTACTCGATAAACGTGAAAGGGACGATAGATGAGGGCATCTCGAATTTCATCCAAAAGTCGATCGATCGAGCCGAGCGAGACGACGCTTGGTTGATAATAAAGATCGATACCCCAGGCGGACTTCTTTCTGCAACCAAAGAAATTGTTGATAGGATGATGGATGTTGAGGAGAATAGGATTGTAGTTTGGGTCACCCCGCAGGGGAGGTGGGCATATTCCGCGGGCACATACATCCTACTTGCGTCGCATGTTGCAGCCATGAACGATGCGACGACGATAGGCGCAGCGCAGCCTAGGCCCGAGGACCCAAAGGTCACTGCGGCTATGGCTGAGTGGATTGGGCAGGTGGCCGAACAGCGCGACCGTCCAAAAGAGATAGCAGAACTATTTGTGACTCAAAATTTGACTATGGGCCCCGAGGAGGCGCTCGACAATGAAGTCATTGAACTGCGCGCGCGCAGCGATGCTGAAATTTTAAGCTATATCGGGATGGCCGGCGCCGAAATAAGGGAAATGGAGATGGGCATCTTCGAAAAAGTGTTGAGGGTGCTCAGCGATCCAAACGTAGTCGCCATCCTGTTCATCGCCGGCCTACTTGGCGTCTTGGCTGAGATAACCACCCCAGGAATAGGAGTCCCCGGCATAGCTGGCGTGATTTGTTTGCTGTTGGCCCTCTGGGGTTTAGGGGTGCTAGAGATAAACTACGTCGGAGTCGTGCTGATTTTGCTGGGAGTGGTACTGATCGCGGCCGAGCTCTTCACGCCCGGCTTCGGCGTCTTTGGAATTGGGGGAGGAGTTGCCCTCATCTTAGGGTTGATGATGATCGACAAGGAACCGTGGGTCGAGGTTGCGGGCAACGTGGCGAAGGGGGCGGCAATAGTTCTGCTCGCCGTCTTCGCCGTCTTCATCGTGCTGGCAAGACGTGCTATGAAGAGGCCCATAGCGGTGGGTAGGGAAGCCATGGTGGGCCAAGTTGGTGTCGCCATCACCGACATCGCCCCGGAGGGGATGGTCAGGCTGAAGGGCGAGCTCTGGCGTGCGACCTCCGAGAAACCAATTCGAGAGGGCGATGAGGTCGTAGTCAAGGATGTGAAAGGATTGGTGCTAATTGTCGAAAAACGTGGCAAGAAATAATTATTCTTTACTTACTTTTTCCTTTTTCTCTGAACTGCCGAGGCTAAACCGAGCACTTCTCCAAGCTGGGTGCCGAGCTGGGTTGGGCTCACTACGATCATGTTCTTCTCACGAGCTATCTCGGTAAGCGTTTGAAGCTCTCGAAGTCTTATCGCGGATGGGTTATCCTGATATTTCTTTGCGGCCTCGGCCATCTTCTTC
>JAGMBM010000242.1 GCA_023129675.1 Hadesarchaea archaeon
CAGCACCCGGCGAAACCAACCGCCCATCGCCGATTTCGACCACTCAACAGACGAGCTAACCGCGAACTTCACCGATGCCTCCTACGACCCCGATGGCTTCGTGATCAGCTGGTCTTGGTCGTTCGGGGATGGCGCGACTTCGGGGGAGCGAAACCCAACCCACACCTACCCGACCCCGGGGACCTACGAGGTGACCCTGACCGTTACCGACAACGCTGGTGCTGCGGATTCGGAGTCAAAAAACGTGACTGTAACTCTGCCCGCGCCGACACCAACTCCCTCCTACACGCCGCCTTCGATGGCCCCGCATCCAATGCCCCGCAATCCTGACTTCACCGTCAGCATCTCGCCCCAGTCGCAATCGGTCACGCGGGGCCAGTCGACGAACTACACCGTCACCGTCACGAGCTTGGATGGGTACGAGGGCATGATTTCGCTCTCGCTCAGCGGGCTGCCCAAGAACTCGACGGGCAGCCTCGGCCCGAGCTCCGTACACCTAACAAGCGGTTGCTCGGCGACCTCAAGGCTAAGCGTGACCACGACCGACTCGACTCCCACGGGAACCCACATGCTCACGGTGACCGGCAGGGGGAGCAGGACGAGATCAGCAACGGCAAGCCTGACGGTCCAGCAGCCTGTCACGCCGACGCTCCCGCAGGTGATCGCGGTCAGCGCGGGCTCGAGTCCGCCCTCCCTGAAGGCGTATGACCGGGGCAGCCGCTACGATCCCCTCGTGATCAACTACTACGACATGACAGCTGCAGGGTGGGATGCGAGCAAGGCGGCGGCGAACGTATGGGCGAGAGCAGAAGTATCGTACAATCGACCAGACACTACACCACAACGATCAACAACATCACGCATCATCAGCTTGTCAGGAACGTCCACACCTCAACGATCATCGGTCAACATAGCCTTAGCGGGGGTTTCGATAGCAAGAACGATTATTAGCAGATTGTTTCCGCTCAGACTATTCTAGAGAGGTAGTACCAGCCCCAGTCCTCGTTTTCCCAGATAGCTTCATATCGTTCAACCAGCATGTTTTCGCGGTAAAGTCCTGTTACAAAGGAGAAGTCAATCCGCTTGTTTTCTAGTTCGACATCAGGAGCGTGCCAGTAAGCGAGAGCTTCACCCAAAGGATCATCGTAGGTACGGAGGGTAACTTTATCAATATTTTTTTCAGATACCCAAATCCAACCGTAGTCCATAAAGATCTCACGCGGATAAAGTCGGTCGATTTCCCAAGAGAGAGTGGGACCATACTTGGAGTTTTCCACACCGTAAGAATATATATCAAGCTGCGAGTTCCTTGACCCGCGAAGGTTCTTGATTCCAGTTGCGTTAGCCTGTAGCGTTAGAGTGTTGTCGTCCTCAATGTAATAGAGCTCCCAAGAGCCGAGGATTTCCCCAGCAAATTCATTCTCGATTTGAGGTGCTGGAAATCTCACAAGTAAATTCTCCAACACTATGCTGTCCGCGCTCCCAATGTACGCAAACATCGCCCGGTAGTCAAAGCGCACGTCCTCCTCCCCCAGCC
>JAGMBM010000243.1 GCA_023129675.1 Hadesarchaea archaeon
GCAATCGCCTTCGCCGCGGCGTCCTCGAGGGTGACGGCGGGGGTCAAATTGATTTCCGCAATGATTTTCGGGTCACCGCCAAGAAAATTGACCACCGTGGGTTTTCCGACCTCGCTTGCAGCCTTCAAAATACGTTTCGCTACTTCTGGGGATGGCGGCTTTGAGATGAGAACGATGATTTCAGTCCCCGGGTCGTCAGCTAAGCTCTGGAGCCCCATGAGCATAGTGATTCCACCTACCTCATCATGCAAATCGCGACCCCCCGTGCCGATAGCGTGGGAAATCCCGGGACCGGCGCTTATCAACGAGGTAACTTCCTGAGCTCCAGTCCCCGACGCCGCAACCACGCCGACGGGGCCCCGCTTGACGACATTCGCGAATCCGAGACCGATTCCATTTATGATCGCCGTACCGCAGTCGGGGCCCATCACCAGCAGGCCTTTCTCCCTTCCGAGACGCTTAAGCCGTACCTCGTCCTCTATAGACACACCGTCGCTGAAAATCATTACGTGCTTGCCCGCCTTCAGCGCTCGCTCGGCTTCTCGGGCGGCGAACTCGCCGGGCACCGAAATTAATACAAGGTTGGACTCGGGCTCTGCACCGATCGCCGAGTCGAGTGTTTTATAGATCACCTCCGCCTCTTCCACTCGCTTCCTTGCTTCTTCGGCCAGTATTCCCTCAGCACCCGAGATCGCCTCGCTCGCGCGCTCGGAACTCACGACATCGACTACTATCACTAGGTCGTTAGAGCTCGCGCCTTTGATCTCGTCGGTGAGCATGCCCGCATCTCTGAGCAAATCCTTGTTGGCATCGGTCGCCATTATCGCCGTTGCCTTCTGTACCCCTTCGAGATCCTCGAGCTTTTTTGAGATGCGCATCAGAAAAATGGAATCTCGGTATTCGTTTTTGCGCACCAAACTTTTAACGACCATTCAGCTCCCTCAGTCCTCTCTTTGGGATTTCAAGTAAGAGTCACGATAAAACCTTATAAAAATTATCCACGCTTTATAAACCCGAACTTTCTATTTCGTTGAT
>JAGMBM010000244.1 GCA_023129675.1 Hadesarchaea archaeon
CCTCTTCGTTGATCGCGACGATGAGCGTGGCATAAGTGCGTTTCGGAATGGGAGGGGTGATAAATTTCCAATAAAAGCCAACAATCTCTCCATGGAGCCTCGCGAGCTGTGCATTTATTTTTTCTCGAGCTCGGCTGAGGGCCCTCTCCTCATTCCTGCCCGCCTCGTTTGCCCAGAGGACGCTTTTTGGTCTGACGTTGCTTTCATCCACAACAGTGATTATCCGCACTGTTGCTCCTGCTATGCCCGAATCGACGCTTGCATCCATCTTGGTTATGTAGCCCCGTGTCTTCTCGAGCCTTCCATTAAGTTTGGCCACAGCCTGTTCAAGCGCTTTTCGCACACTCTTCGCGCGCTGGACGCAGCTCAGAACTTGCAAAGCTTCACCATGATCGATTTATCGTGTGTCGATTTAAGTCTGCCTACAAAAATGTCGACTTTTGCTCAGGAATGTGGCGTCACCTTTATAACTTCATGGTTTAAGAGATTCTTTAATGGAGGTGAAAAAGAATGAAAATGTGTGAGAAGGGTCAGGGTGCTACCGAGTACCTGTTGATGCTAGCTGCAGTGTTGGTTATCGTCGCCATAGCGGTATATTATGTGACCACTGCTGGTGCAGGCTTCCCAGCATTAACCGTGACATCGGCAAAGTCTGGCGACAATGAGATCAGGTTTAATGTGACAACTGGGTCCATCCCGACAGGGGAATGGGCGCACTCCGTAAGCTCGACTGAGGGCAGCTACAGTTGGACGAACGGGACCGAAATACTTGATGCACCATATGTTAGCTTAGGTACATATGCGGCCGGGACGTACTATGTGAGCCTCAAACACGTCGACAGCGGACACCTCTACTTCTACGATCAAACTCAAACGTGCACCTAGGCCCGAGTTTTAACCGCGCCAACGATATTGCCCAAGGCGGGATAAGGTAAAGGGTAAAAGGTGTAAGAATGAAAAAGGAGTTTGCACAGGGCGCAACCGAATATTTGTTGATTTTTGCAGCTGTATTGATTATTGTTGGCGCGGCCGTCTATTATGTGAGTAGACCTACAGGTTTCCCGTCGATATCCGCTACTTTTGATGTGAGTGATAATGAGATAAGGATAAGAGTTGATGGAGGATCCATCCCCGAGGGTGAGTGGGCATATTCCGTGAGCACGACCGAGGGAAGTTATGACTGGAC
>JAGMBM010000245.1 GCA_023129675.1 Hadesarchaea archaeon
ATTTAAGGCGCTTGTGGCTCACGGGAGTTTGTCGAATAAATCCATATGATAACTAAAATTCTCATCGCCTTCATCGCGCGGACGCGCGCGAGGGTGCGCAGGTTGTGCGCCACGGCCATGAGGAGGATGCTCGTGGCCTTCGTGGTGGACAGTTTGCACCTCGTTCGAGCACCGTAGCGGTTCTCTATGCCCCCAAAGAAGGCTTCGGCTATGCCCCGCTGGCGGTAAAGCTTGCGGCAGCGCTTGAACTCGCGCAGCATTTGCTTCCTAAAAATGCCGTGGTACTCGATTGTGCGGGGTTTGATCACTGGTTTGAACCCGTGCTCGCTGGTTAGCTCGAGGTTGCGCTGGGAGTCGTAGCCCTTATCTCCGAGTAATGGCTCGCCCTCTGCTCGCAAGCCCTCGAGCAGTCGCCCGAGTTGGGTACAGTCGGCGACATTGCTTGGGGTCACCCTCGCAGCGAACACCACGAGCGCGCCGGCTCGGCGCGAGTACCCCACGAGCGCGTGCAGCTTCAAAACTTCGTGCTCGTAGACCGTTCTGAATGCCTTTTTGCGCCTCCTCAGACAAGGCGTGGAGATTCCCGTCGAATCGACGATGTACAGCTCGCATTTCACGAGCCTTTCGATCTCGCGTCGGAGCAGGACGATGAGCAGCTTCACGTAGTTCGCGCGGAGGCGCTTGAACGCTTTACCAACGGTCGAGTGGTCGATCGTCTTGCCCATGAATGAGGGCGCCTGCCCTTCAACCTCGCGAAGAGCGTAGTCAAAAAACTGTTTTGTTACGCAGATTGCGGCGTGCCGTCGCGCGGAGAACTTTGGGCGCCTGCCCCTCCGAGAGCGCCCCCACGGCGGAGGAAGCCTCCGCGTGAGCCTTTCGGCAATTTTAAATATCCGCTCGACGTCGTCGAGCTTGGAGCTGTGTCGGGCAGCCCAATATCCGGGGCAAACCATTTGGATCGACCTCCTGTTGGTTCTACCCCATCTGCCTCGGTACAGCCTCCGCAACAATGAAGATGACTATTTGATAATTTAAAAATCACGAATTATTCGACAAACTCGGCTCACGGGTTGGTGGACCATGAT
>JAGMBM010000025.1 GCA_023129675.1 Hadesarchaea archaeon
CCCCAGACTGGCAGGCCCCGGGCGAACAAGCCGGGGAGCGGCCTAGATCGGGAGCAGAAGGAGAGGGGCGAGTACTTTTATCTGGGATAGCCCCATTTTTGGTGTGGGAACGCGATGGGGGTCTCAGAGGATATCAACTGGCTTAAGGGCGATGAAGAAGGTGTGGGAAAGGTCTTCCTGCTCGTCGCCGACAAGGGAAGCGCGAGACCCCGAGAGCTCCACGAACTTTTCGGCGTCGAGGACTGGTGGCCGGTGAAGAGCCATCTTCGAGCCATCGTCGATCGAGGCCTGATTGCTGAAATCGAGGGGAGCTACAGGCTGACCGAGAGCGGACGAAAGGTACTCGAAGGATTCAAGGCGATGGAATACGTACCGCGCGTTTAGACCGAGATCGATGAAACATTTCCGCCCTTTATCATAATTAGCTTATGCTTGGCGGGGGCTTCCTTCGAGAGCTCCTCGACCTCCTCGAGCACAAGGTTCATGTGAGCGTCGTATTGGGTCAGTTTTCCCCGAAATCTCCGGCCGTCCTTCGCGCTGACCACCACGATTACATTCAGCATCTTCTCGAGGTCGATCTGTTTTTCATTCTCCATCGTTCGCCTCCAGTGATGCTCGGGCCCCCTTTAAATATTACTTTCGGTGACCTCTCTGGGGGCAATTCGCTTAAAAGCGCGTGCGAAAGGGTCGAACGGAGGTGGTCAATTGACAGAATTAGAAGAGCTGGAGGGAGTCGGGCCGGCGATCGCAGAGAAGCTTCAATCGGCCGGTTACGATTCGTTGGAGCGCCTAGCCGTGGCTACCACGGGCGAGCTGATGGAGGCCGCCGAGGTGGGGACGCGGGTAGCAACGAAGGTGATAAACGCCGCTCGCGGGTCGGTGAACATGGGGTACGAGAAAGCCAGCGAGGTGATGGAGCGGCGGAAGCACCTCGGCTACATATCGACGGGGAGTCCAGCGCTCGATAAGATAATCGGGGGAGGAGCCGAGACCCAGGGCATAGTCGAGGTATTCGGCGAGTTCGGGTCGGGGAAGTCGCAGATAGCCCACCAACTCTGCGTCAACGTCCAGCTGCCCCCGGAGCAGGGAGGGCTGGGGGGAAAGGTGATCTACATCGACACCGAAAACACTTTCAGGCCCGAGCGAATTGCGCAGATGGCGCGCGCAGCGGGGATAGACCCCGAGCAGGTGCTTGAGAACATCTACATCGCTCGAGCGCACACGACCGACCACCAGATGCTCTTGGCCGAGAAGGTCCAAGAGATGGTGAAGGAGGACGATGTGAAACTCGTTGTAGTGGACTCGCTCACCGCGCTCTTCCGGACCGAGTACTGTGGGCGAGGCGCGCTTGCAGAGCGGCAGCAGAAGCTGGGGCGCCACATCGCGGTACTGCACAAGCTTGCGGAACTGAACGACCTCGCGGTCTTCGTGACGAACCAAGTGCAGTCGAGGCCGGACATGTTCTTCGGTGACCCGACCAAGCCCATCGGGGGACACGTGCTGGGGCATGCGATGACGGCGCGGATCTACCTGCGGAAGAGCAAGGCGAACACCCGGGTCGCCAAGCTCGTCGACCACCCGGGGCTTCCTCCTGAGAGCGCGACTTTCCAGATAACCGAGGCGGGAATCAGGGACTGAGCTTGGAAAACACCCGGTCGGCTCTTCGACCTCTCACCCCCACAATTGTCCAATGATTTCACAGGTGTGAAAAAGATGTTTGTTCGAAGAGCGCGGTTCCAAAGGTGGGTGCCACAGTGATGGGATTTCACAGGTGTGAAAAATGTTGATGGTCGATTACGATTTGCCACAGAATAATAGGCGGCGGACGTTTTACAACCGAATAAAGCAGTATATGGAGGAGGA
>JAGMBM010000026.1 GCA_023129675.1 Hadesarchaea archaeon
TCATAAAGTGCCTTCCCTAGAGCCTTCGCGTTTTTCACTATCTGTGCGGCGTACTCCTTCCCGAACTCCAACATCTCCGCGAGCACCACGGCTACACCGGCGACCGCATGCAGGTGGTGGTTGCTCACGACCCCCGGGAAAACGGCTTTGTTTATGGGCTCTGCCAGCTCCTTCGTGCACAAGATCATGCCGTGCTGGGGCCCTGGAAGGGTTTTGTGGGTGCTGCAAGTCATGACCTCCGCCCCCTCACGCAGGGGGTCCTGGAACTGCCCGCCCGCGATTAACCCTGCAACGTGGGCGGCATCGTACAAAACGCGCGCTCCATGTTCACGCGCTACCTTGGTCAGCTCCTTGACGGGGTGCGGAAAGAGGAAAACACTTCCCCCGAAGGTTAGGAGTTTGGGCTTGACCTCGACAATCTTCTTCGTCGCGGCGTCCACATCTATATTCATGCGCTTTTCGTCGAGGGGGAGGTATTCTATCTCCAGCCCATGGACTGCCCCGGCCGTCCCCCCGAACTTTTTCTTCCCCATGCTGATATGGCCACCCGAAGCGATCGAGAGGCACATCATGGTATCCCCGGGCTCCGTGAGGGCCGTGTAGGTCGCGAGGTTTGCAGTGAGCCCTGAAACCGGCTGCACATTCGCGTGCTCGGCTTTGAAGAGTTTACGGGCCAGCTCCATGGCGAGCAGCTCGACCTGGTCGATGAAAATGCACCCTGCGTAGACCCGCTCCCCCGGCCAGCCTTCAGCGTACCTGTTCCCGAAATCTGTAGTGAGCGCCTCCCGAACCGCCGGGGAGGGCACGTTCTCGCTAGCTATCAGCGGCAAAACTGTCTTGAACCACCCGTGGTGCTTTTGTAACAGCCCCAATGTCCGATCGTATGCTTCCTTCGGGCGCATTTATCTCCTCTCTACAGCTCTGCTATATCTTACACATTGATTTAAGGTGTTTAGTAACCACGCAATCAAATCCATCCCCTTCCTTCCATCGTGTCGAGCAAGCGGGTCGCTGCCAGAGCCAACGCGGCTTTCCTGAGTGATATTTTCTCCTTGGAGGCGTAGACCAAGACTTCTCCAAATACATCGAGGAGCGTTTCTTTTATCGTTGCGTAAGTTTCCTCCCGTTTCGTCCTGGTCCCAGACTTCCCCTTTCGCCACTCGTCATAGCTGGCGACTACCCCGCCGGCGTTGGCGAGGATGTCAGGCACCAATGTTACGCCTTTTTGTGTGAGGATTTCATCAGCTTTCTTTGTGGTTGGAGCGTTTGCCCCTTCGATGATGAGCTTGGCCTTGATTTCCCCCGCATTTTCTTTTGAAATCACCCCACCGATCGCGGCGGGTATTATAACATCGACCTCCGATTTGAATAGCTCTTCGTTGCTCAGACTTCTTCCGACGTAACCAGCTATGCTACCGTGCTGAGCGACATGCTTTTTTAGCTCCTCGATATCGATGCCGTCCCTGTTTATTGTGCCTCCTTTAATGTCCGTGACCGTGACAATCCTCGCCCCCTTCTTCGATAGAAATGTGCATGTCCATGAGCCTACGTTTCCAAATCCCTGCACGCCGATTGTAACATCGGAGAGTTCGGAACCCAAAAATTCCCGAACTGCATGTTCCGTGACCGTCGCTACACCATAACCTGTCGCCTCCTCCCTCCCCGGCAAGCCACCGATACCAACTGGCTTGCCAGTCACCGATTCCCTGATGTGGGTCTCCCCGAAAATCACTGCCATCTCCCGGGGGCTGGTCCCTAGGTCGGGGGCAGGGACATAGTTGCCAGATACGAGTTCGTATCGGATCTCGTGGGCAAATCCCCTCACCAAGACCTCCTTTGCCTCAGGGGGTAGCTGGCTATCTGCAACGATCGCTGCTTTTCCACCGCCGAAAGGGAGGTTCATCAACGCACACTTGTAGGTCATTGTCTCCGCAAGCTGGATAGTTTCCTCGAGGGTAACATCACTAGACATTCTTATCCCCCCTTTGCATGGAGGACCCCGGGCAGCAGAGTGGTAGACCACATAAACGTGAACGGGAAAGCCAACCCCGTATTCAGCTGGAAGATGCCTTCGAAGCCTGAAGTGGATTACTCGGTCCGGCTCGCTGAGCAGCATAAGAGCTTTTTTATTCATACCAACGAGGCGCACGATCTCCTCATTGAGCAGCATCATATCATCAATTCACAACGATTTCCCAAATCTATAAAATTTCCTATACTTCGCCGGAGCTTCGCGTGGGCGCTCTGAAACCCTAATTGCTTCTTCAGGATCTTTGAGAATGTGCCCGGTCGCCACGCAGACCACGCGCTCATCCCGTTTGATAGCCCCCCGGCGCACGAGCTTTTTGAGCCCCGCGATCGTGGATGCGCTGGCGGGCTCCACTCCTATCCCCTCTAGGCGCGCCATCAACTTTTGGGCCTTTATGA
>JAGMBM010000027.1 GCA_023129675.1 Hadesarchaea archaeon
CTGTCCAGGTTTCGACAAGCTGCCATGCTGCAGGCGCCTCAACCGTGCCCGTCCAAGTCTCGACGAGCTGCCAAGCTGCAGGAGCTTCAACGGTTCCAGTCCAGGTTTCGACGAGCTGCCACGCGGCCAGCGCCTCAACCGTGCCCGTCCAAGTCTCGACGAGCTGCCATGCGGCCGGAGCTTCGATGGTTCCAGTCCAAGTTTCAATGAGATTCCACGCAGCTGGGGCTTCGATGGTTCCAGTCCAAGTTTCAATGAGATTCCACGCAGCGGGTGCTGAAACCGTGCCAATCCAAGTTTCGATGAGCTGCCATGCTGCAGGAGCTTCAACGGTCCCTGTCCAGGTTTCGACGAGCTGCCATGCTGCAGGCGCCTCAACCGTGCCCGTCCAAGTCTCGACGAGCTGCCATTCGGCTGGGGCTTTGACGGTTCCAGTCCAGGTTTCGACGAGTTGCCACACAGCAGGAGCTTCGATGGTTCCAGTCCAAGTCTCGATTAGCTGCCATGCTGCCGGCGCCTCAACCGTGCCCGTCCAAGTCTCGACGAGCTGCCAGGCGACAGGAGCTTCGACGGTTCCAGTCCAGGTTTCGATGAGTTGCCATGCGGCCGGGGCTTCAATGGTTCCAGTCCAGGTTTCGACAAGCTGCCACGCGGCAGGTGCTGAGACCGTGCCCGTCCAAGTCTCGATGAGTTGCCAAGCGACAGGAGCTTCGACGGTTCCGGTCCATGTCTCAATGAGTTGCCATGCGACCGGGGCTTCAACCGTCCCGGTCCAAGTTTCAACGAGTTGCCATGCGACCGGGGCTTCAACCGTCCCGGTCCAAGTTTCAACGAGTTGCCATGCGACCGGGGCTTCAACCGTCCCGATCCATGTCTCTATCAACTGCCATCCGGCAGGTGCCTCCACCGTTCCCGTCCATGTTTCGATGAGCTGCCACACAACAGGCGCCTCAACCGTGCCAGTCCAAGTCTCGATGAGTTGCCACGCGGCCGGGGCTTCAACCGTCCCGGTCCAGGTTTCGATGAGTTGCCACGCGGCCGGGGCTTCAACCGTCCCCGTCCAAGTTTCGATGAGCTGCCACTCAGCAGGAGCTTCGACGGTTCCGGTCCATGTCTCGATGAGCTCCCATTCGGCAGGAGCCTCGATTGTGCCCGTCCAAGTCTCAACGAGCTGCCATTCAGCGGGGGCTTGAACAGCCCCAGTCCATGTCTCTATCAGCTGCCATTCGGCTGGAGCTTCAACCGTCCCGGTCCAAGTTTCGATCAATTGCCATTCGGCGGGGGCTTTCACAACGCCTGCCCAAGTCTCGATGAGTTGCCATGCGACAGGAGCTTCGACGGTTCCAGTCCATGTTTCGATGAGCTGCCATCCGGCAGGTGCCTCGATCGTGCCTGTCCAAGTTTCAACGAGTTGCCATGCGACCGGGGCTTCAACCGTCCCGGTCCATGTCTCTATCAACTGCCATCCGACAGGTGCCTCCACCGTTCCCGTCCATGTTTCGATGAGCTGCCACACAACAGGCGCCTCAACCGTGCCAGTCCAAGTCTCGATGAGTTGCCATGCAGCGGGGGCTTCGACCGTGCCACTCCATGTTTCAACGATTTGCCAAACTGCAGGGGCTTGAACCGTTCCAACCCATGTCTCGATGAGTTGCCAAGCAGCAGGGGCTTGAACCGCTCCAGCCCATGTCTCGATGACTTGCCAAGCCGCAGCTGGGGATTTTACCGTGCCAGTCCAAGTCTCGATGAGTCTCCACTGAGGGACATACGCCCAATACCCAATTAAATAAAAATGATGGATGTCGCTGACATCCCCATGAATAAATTCAATTATTGAGTTCTCATCTGCCGTAACATGCATTCTCCCAATATCTTGCCCTGCAGGTTCAGCTTCATGAAGAACTAACCATCTATCAAGGGTTGACCCGTTGGCTCTAACTCCCATCTCCTCTTCATAACCTTTGGCATGGATAGCCAATACGACTTCAGCTATTGCGTTTCCTGGCACGCCGTAAGCGCTTAGATCAACATCTTCCCATGTTAGGTCTAGTGAAGGTGGTGCAAAATCGTCAAACTTCTCTGTATA
This sequence comes from Hadesarchaea archaeon, assembly GCA_023129675.1. Lineage (GTDB taxonomy): Archaea > Hadarchaeota > Hadarchaeia > Hadarchaeales > Hadarchaeaceae > DG-33. The sequence continues at coordinate 2,087 of JAGMBM010000027.1, forward strand.
TGTTCCGGGTGCAGTGCTCCAGTAGCCGACTAAGTAAAAGTCTATGTCTGTATTCGTTCCAGCATAGACCTCGATAATAGAACTAGCATCTGTTTTAACCAACATCGTAGCAGCATCCACACCACCATCTTCGGCTTCATGGAGGTCAACCAACCTTGCAAGGGTAGAGTCATTTGTCCTAACGCCAGCCACATTATTTAAAGCAGCATTTTTGTTAACCATCACAATTTCAGCTACCTGATTTGCGCCCACACCGTACCCGCTTAGGTCTTTGTCCGTCCATGTTGCGTCTGCCCCTGCAGTAAATGACACCATGTTCTCAACGTAAGTGCCTGTATTCCAATAACCAATCAATACGAACTTTACATAGGTTGTATCTTCGGAGTAATGCTCAATTGTAGAGTCGGCATCAGCTTGAACAAACATAGTAACCACATCCAAGCCCCCGCCTTCGGCTTCATGGAGTTGGAACCTTCTTTCAAGGGTTGAACCCGTAGCTCTGACTCCACCCCACCATTCATAATCTGGATCTGAATTTTTTATGACAATTTCACAGACCGCATTAGCCGGCACGCCAAGAGCACTCAAGTCTTTTGTTTCCCAAGTACCCGCAGTGGTGGCTGACCATTCCTCAAATTTCTCCGATTCATACCCAAAGCTGGGGTCGATTTCAAAGTTCTCTCCAGCATGCAAAGGCCCGAAAGACACACCTATTTTCAGGACATAAGTTTCAACACCGCTCGGTAGTGTTGCGGACTCGATTTTTACCCATTTATCTATGGCGTTTTTGTTCTCGAAGATGTCGCCAAAGTCGAAGGTGTTAATTTCGATGTCCTTTTTCTCGGTCAAGAAGCTGAAGTAGTGACGCATATCTGGAATTTTGGCACTGACGTCCATCAAAACTCCGATGTCATAATCCTCGAAATCTCCGTTCTCATAATAGACTCTAACCCAACGAACATTCTTCTCAGCGTATTTCTCCCAATAGGGATTAAGATAAAGCTGATACTCTATCGCATGATTCTCCAAGTTGACTGGGGTTGTGACCCTCGTTTTCAGCCGAGAAGTTGGGGAAGTCTTGTCAACATCCATCGCCACTAACATGGGAAAATTGTATTTGTCGCAAGTCACCGTGCCCTCCCAACCCAGCCCCCATCCCCGATTGTCGCTATCATCAAGAAACTGTGTCTTTGTCTGTGTCTGTGTAATATTGTCCGTGATGTATTCCTTATACCAAGTTCCGTTGATCTTTGCCCAAAAGCGCTCGTAGACGAACCAAAGCGGGCGGTCGTAAACTTTTTCGTCTATCTCGCTGTAGGGATACCAAGTCACTTCGCCATAGGTTTCCCCGTACCCTCCTATCCCGAACTGGCTCTTGATTTCCACCCTTGTAATATCAGCCGAAACGATGTCTTCCCGGGCGATGTTCTCGACGTGGGTTCCGTTCTCGTAGAGGGCACACAACACGAGGTCTTCAAATTCTGGAGTTGGCTGATTATATCCTAGATCAGGGGGATCTGCCACCATCACCATCCAGTCCCCGCTGACCGCGCTTCCCTCGTCGTAGGTCAGCCCGGAGTGGAAGTAATACTTGGTCGGGGGTGAGGTTAGTTGTGGAGATCTGATCACATAGGATCTAGAAACGGAATCGCTGACCGCGCCAACGTTCCACTCTATCTTGTTGTAATTTCCATCGTGGATGCTGACGATCCCTCCATTCGCGTCGGTCACGATCCAATTGCTCGGGAAGTAATCAGCTAGGGTCGCGTTGTCCACCTGGCTTGAAACGGTCGCGGTGATCGTCATGTTCACGGGGGAGAGCGGTGGCGCTTTGTGCTGACCTACCCTGTCTCCGGATAATCGCCTATCGAACGTTACCTCAATGACAACTTGGTTATCGGCGGCCTGATTCTTGAGTATAACTCCCGTCCAAATCTCGATGAATTGCCAAACAGCTTGGGCTCCAGCGACCCCAGTCCAAAACTCAATGAGAACATGATTCTCCGATATTTGGTTCTCGGTTACCTGGTTCTCGGTGGCCTGATTCTCGGGTATCAACACCGTCCAAATCTCGACGGGTTGCCAAGCAGCTTGAGCTCCAGCGACCCCAGTCCAAAACTCGATGAGAACATGATTCTCCGATATTTGGTTATCAGGGAGCTGATTCTCGGGCACAACTTGATTATCGGTTGGCTGATTCTCAGGTACAACTTGGTTATCAGTTATTTGATTATCGGTGCGCTGATTCTCAGGTACAACTTGGTTCTCAAGGGGCTGATTCTCAGGCGAAGCTTGGTTATCGGTTATCTGGTTATCTGGCACAGCTTGATTCTCAAGGGGCTGGTTATCGGGCACAATTTGGTTATCAGTTATCTGGTTATCAGGGGGCTGATTCTCTGGCACAGCTTGATTCTCAAGGGGCTGGTTATCGGGCACAACTTGGTTATCAGTTATCTGGTTATCGGTAGGCTGATTCCCCGATATTTGGTTATCCGTAACCGCCGCTTGGTAATCCGTTAGCTGGTTCTCCACTATCTGATTCTCCTCAAGTTGGGCCCCAGCGTCTTGTGTGCTGGTAATCATGGCCGCTACGGGCGGGTTGAGGTGGAGAACCACGAACATGAATAGCA
>JAGMBM010000028.1 GCA_023129675.1 Hadesarchaea archaeon
ATCGAAACTTGGTCGGGGGCGATTAAAGCCCCCATCAAGTGGCAACTCATCGAGGAATGGACGGGAACCATTAGCGCCCCAGCCATGTGGGATTTGATTGAGTCGTGGACTGGTGCAGTTGAGGCTCCAGTAGCTTGGCAGATCATCGAAACTTGGACGGGAGCAATCGAAGCCGGATTAGCTCAATGGGATTTAATCGAAACCTGGACTGGAACGGTACAAGCTTCAGCAACTTGGCAGATCATCGAAACTTGGATAGGCACGGTACAAGCCCCTATCGAATGGCAGATCGTGGAAACTTGGACCGGGACGATTGGGGCACTCGCCGAATGGCAGCTAATCGAAACTTGGACTGGGACGGTTGAAGCCCCCGCTGAATGGCAGCTAATCGAGACTTGGACCGGAACCGTCGAAGCTCCTGCTGTGTGGCAGCTTATCGAAACCTGGACCGAAACCATCGAAGCCCCAGTCGGATGGCAGCTGATCGAGACATGGACCGGCACCGTTAAGGCTCCTGCTGAATGGCAGCTAATCGAGACTTGGACGGGAGCAATCGAAGTTGAAATAGCTCAATGGAATTTAATCGAAACTTGGACTGGAACGATACAATCTCCAGCAACTTGGCAGATTATCGAAACTTGGATAGGCACAGTACAAGCCCCCATCGAATGGCAGATCGTTGAAACCTGGACCGGGACGATTGGGGCACCTGCTGGATGGAACCTCATTGAAACTTGGACTGGCGTTATCGAAGCATCTGCCGAATGGCGGCTGGTAGAGGCTTGGACTGGCGTTGTCGAGGCTCCCGCCGCATGGCAACTTATTGAAACTTGGTCGGGGGCGATTGAATCCCCTGTCAAATGGCAACTCATCGAGGAGTGGATGGGAACCGTCAGCGCCCCAGCCGTGTGGGATTTGATTGAGTCGTGGACTGGTGCAGTAGAGGCTCCAGTAGCTTGGCAGCTCATTGAAACTTGGACAGGGGCCGTGGAAGCTCCCGCCGCATGGCAGCTCATTGAAACTTGGTCGAGGGCGATTGAATCCCCTGTTGGATGGCAACTCATCGAGGAATGGATGGGAACCATTAGCGCCCCAGCCGTGTGGGATTTGATTGAGTCGTGGACTGGTGCAGTAGAGGCTCCAGTAGCTTGGCAGCTCATCGAGACTTGGACCGGGACCGTGGAAGCCCCAGCTGCGTGGCAGCTCGTCGAAACCTGGACAGGACCCATCGAAGCCCCGGCCGCATGGCAGCTCATCGAGACTTGGACGAGCACGATTGAGGTACCCGCCGCATGGCAGCTCATCGAGACTTGGACGAGCACGATTGAGGCGCCTGCTGCTTGGCAGCTAATCGATACTTGGACAGGCGTAATCGAGGGCCCTGTCTACCCCTCCAAGCCAACCCTCTACCTACCAGCAGACGGCTCGATAACGAACGACAACATGCCTTATTTTGAGTGGACGTTGGGGACGAACGCCGATAACCATCACCTGCTCGTGGATAACGATCCAGATTTCATTTCGCCTGAGGAGAACGTCCTCCTTGGGGCAACCGATAACACCTACACCCCGACGGCCGAGCTGGCAGATGAGAACTATTCATGGAAAGTGATTGCGATTAATGCATTCGGAGAGAATGAGTCGACAGTATGGACCTTTACAATAGATACGACAGCGCCAGCTGCCCCAAGCCCGTTAGAGCCAGCCGACGGCTCGCTGACAAACGATAATACCCCGACCTTCAGGTGGACCGAGGTAACAGACCCATCCGGAGTCACCTACACTATTCAGGTCGACAATGACTCCGACTTCACCTCGCCAGAAGTTAATGTCTTGGGTCTCACCGAGAACACCTACATGCCTTCAGCACTCGCAGATGAGAACTACTCATGGCGAGTCCGCGCAGTTGATGGCGCAAACAACGTCGGTGCTTGGTCAAACATCTGGACCCTGCTCGTAGATACCACGCCTCCGCCCCAGGTCACGCTCATTTCACCGTCCGATGGGACGATGACGAATGACAATACCCCAACCTTCACGTGGAACTCCCTAAGTGATCCAAGTGGTCTAACCTACACGATTCAAGTTGATAACGATTCAGACTTCACCTCGCCCGAGGTTAGCGTATCGGGCCTTACTGAGAATACCTACACGCCTTCAGCACTCGCAGATGAGAATTATTCATGGCGAGTCCGGGCAGTGGATGGGGCTGGCAACTCGGGGGATTGGTCAACGGTCTGGACCCTGCTCATCGACACTACAGCGCCAGCTGCCCCAAGCCCGTTAGAGCCAGCCGACGGCTCGCTGATGAACGATAACACCCCGACCCTCAGGTGGACCGAGGTAATCGACGCCTCTGGAGTCACCTACACGATTCAAGTTGATAACGATTCGGACTTCTCCTCGCCCGAGGTTAACGTCTCGGGCCTCAATGAGAACTCATACACGCCTTCAGCACTCGCGGATGAGAACTACTCATGGCGCGTCCGCGCAGTCGATGGCGCAAATAATGTCAGCGACTGGTCCACCACCTGGACATTTGTGATAGATACGGTGCCGCCTAGCACCCCAGCCCTCCAATCTCCGGCGGATGGGGCGATAACGAACGACAACACCCCGACGTTCGATTGGTTCGACGTGGCGGGGGCTGAGAACTACGACCTCCTCGTCGACAACGACGCCGACTTCTCCTCGCCCGAGATCCAGGTGACCGTGCCCATATCCACCCGCACCCCAACGGCCGGTCTGCCCGATGAGAATTACTCGTGGAAGGTAAGGGCACGAGATGCCGCCAACAACGTTAGCGATTACTCGTCCACATGGACGCTACTCATCGATACAGTTCCTCCTGACATCCCAACCCTTCAGTCTCCGGCCGATGGGACGATAACTAATGACAACACCCCGACGTTCGATTGGTCGGATGTAGCTGATGCGGTCGAGTACCGCCTGCAGGTTGACAACGATCCCGACTTCTCCTCGTTCGAGATCAACGTACTGGTGGCGAGCTCGACGTACACCCCGATGGCCGAGCTGGCTGATGAGAACTACTCATGGCGTGTCCAAGCTCGAGATTCGGTCAATAACTGGAGCCCATGGTCAAGCGTTTGGACCCTCGTAGTGGCAGTAAGAGTCCGAGCTGTCGATGTCTCGGTTTCCCCGAGCTGGAAGGAAAATATACCAGGGGGATTCCTTAGCTATGTAGTCGTGGTCACGAACCTAGGTGAAGTCGCCGACGACTTGAACCTGAGCGCAAGCGATGCCTTAGGCTGGGGTCTATCTCTCGATAATACTCGCTTCGAGGACGTCGAGAACGGCGGAAGCAGGAGTACCACGCTTAGGGTCACGATTCCCAGCACTGCAGTGCCAAGCCAAACCGACAATATAACCGTAACGGTGACATCGGAGGGAGATCCTTCTAAGAGCGATAGCGAGAACTGCCAGGCGCATGTCACCCTGCTAAGGGATGTCGAGGTGGAAATTTCCCCGAGCTGGCGGGAGGGCTCACCCGACGAGACACTTTTGTACGTCGTGACGGTCAAGAACACAGGCCACCTCAACGACAAGTACAATTTGACAGCCAGCGACAACTTGGGTTGGGCCTTGGAGATATCGCCTACGGAATTATGGATCGAAAATGGAGATAATGATATCGCTTCATTGAGCGTGACGATACCCTTGGAGACGGTTAGCAGCATCACCGACGTTATAACCGTCCGCGCCGAAGGCACGCTCGCTCAGGGGACACCAACGGATCCCGAGAACGTAAGCGCCGAAAACACGGCGGAAGCTCGCTGCACGGTTGTCCGCGTTGTAAATGTCTCGATTTCACCTAGCTATCAGAGCGGCATGCCCGGGACCTTGCTGACATATACCGTCACCGTCACCAATACGGGCAATGCCCTGGACACCTACGAGCTGACCACGAGTGACAACGCTGGTTGGTCCCCTGTAGTATCGCCCTCATCGATGGGTTTGTCGCCCAGCGCCTCAGGCAATGTCACGCTTAAAGTAATCGTGCCTTTTGACGCAATTGGCTCCACGCGAGACAACATAATCGTTACCGCTACCTCGCAGTTGGATAATACGGTGAGCGGTTCAGCTAGCTGTATCGCACAGGCGTTCACTATTACCATTCACGGTCCAATTCACATCGTTGGCAATGATAACTTCACAGAGGCGAACGGCGTTATCTCTGGTTCAGGAACATTAGAAGATCCATATATCATCGGGTACTGGGACATCAATGCGGAGAACACACATGGGATTTGGATAGAGAGTACAGATGTGTACTTCATTATCAGGAGTTGTCGCACACATGATGGGGGCTATGGGTACAATTACGGGGTCTACTTTGACCACGTGGAAAATGGAAAAATTGAAGGTGCGACAAGCTACTTCAACGATGTCGGGATATATCTCAAAAATTCTCCAAATAATATCATATCTGAATCCAACGCATCGTACAACGTCAACGGCATCTATCTCCAGTTCTCCTCAAATAACATCATCGAAAAATGCACTGCCTCCAACAACTTTTCGCACGGCATCCATCTAGAATCCTCAGACAATAACATCATATCGGAATCCAATGCATCGAACAACACCAACGGCATCTATCTCCAGTCCTCCTCGAATAACATCATCGAAAAAAGCAATACCTTCAACAACGGTTTATACGGCATCTGCATTAGGTCCTCTTCAGAAAACAACACCGTGTCAAACTCCGATTCCTATAACAATACCCGCAGCATCTACATCAGTAATCTCTCTGACAACAACCACATCCATCATAACAGTTTCGAAAACAATTTGTTACCAGCGTGGGACGAGTGCTCCAATCGCTGGGACAACGGCTACCCATCAGGCGGTAACTACTGGAACGATTACACGGGCGCGGACAACTATCGGGGCGAGAACCAAGATATGCCCGGGAGCGATGGGATAGGCGACACGCCCTATTACATCTACGGCGATAACAATCGAGACCGTTATCCACTTGTCATCCGGCGCTTTGAGCTGTCGATATCACCATATTACGAAGAAGGCATGCCAGGGGCGAAGCTAAGCTACACTGTCACTCTCACCAACATGGGCAACATTGCGGACAATTACTCCTTAACCGTCAGCGACAATGCGGGCTGGAGTCCAACAATCACGCCGTCATCCCTCAGCGTTTATCCAGACACTTCTGAAAATGCAATTTTGGAGGTCACTATACCTGAGAACGCTGATAACTCTAACAGGGACAACATACGAGTCGTCGCTCGCTCGCAGACGGACAACACTGTGAGCGTCGAGAGCAGCTGCATTGCGCATGCGGTAATTAGGGGGGTTATAGTTTCGATCTCACCTGGCTACCTTGGCGCCTCGCCAGGAGTAGAGCTCGTCTATACTGTTACGGTAACGAACATCGGCTTGGCGGACGACACCTACAACCTGAGCGCAACGGATAACTCGGGCTGGGGACCGTCGGTGTCGCCAACGTCACTATCGGTTTTGGTAGGGGAGAATGAAACCGCGACGCTCAGCGTCACTATACCTGAGAACGCGATACCTTCAGAGGAGGACAACATAATCGTGTTCGCAATCTCTCAGGAAAATCCAAATGTGGGCGACAACGACTCATGCATGGCGCGCGCCTCAATAGGCAGGGATGTCGAAGTTCTCATCTCGCCGAGGGAGAATGGAGAGCTAGCAAGGGAGAACGTCACGTTTACAGTAAAGATTACCAACACCGGCAATGTCGCGGACAACTACGATTTGGCCGTCATCGATAACTTGGGCTGGGCCCCCACGCTCTCGGAGAACTCGATCGAGAATGTCCAGCCCAGTGAGAATAGGTCGGTTCTATTGAGCGTTGCCATACCTGAAAACGCGGAGCCCGGCACGGAGGACAACATAACCGTGATCGCGATCTCTCGGGCAAATCCAGAAGTGAGCGACAACGATTCATGCATAGCTCACGTGGTTTCGCCGAAAGCCGAGTTCAACCTCACCACCCTGTACGAGGTCTGCCTAGACTTGGACCTCTATCTGAGCGAGGGCTCGAAACTCGTGGTGAAGTTCTACACATACGGCGATGCATACGAGAATGAAAACGTCATCGAGACCTTCACTACACCCCCGCCTTGGCGTGTGGAGGAAAACAAGAGCGCCCGACACCCTGAGGGCATTGGCGTGAAGAAGGCTAGGCTGGATCTGACCACCGACGACACCGAGAACGTGATCTCGACCATAGCGAGCTTCACCGTCACCAGGAACGACCTCTTCGGCAGGATAATGGGGATCAAGGGCGAATGGCCTCTCCCTGGGTCGGACAGGAATGCACTTTTCCAGGAGATCATGGACATAAAGGGCCTATGGCCGATCGTGTGATTAAAGCGGTCACAGCAAAGCACAAAAACATGAGTTTTCGGAGGGGCGCC
>JAGMBM010000029.1 GCA_023129675.1 Hadesarchaea archaeon
TCACCCGCGCGAAGCGCAGCATGGGCGGCAGCTATTCTGGCTACCGGAATCCTGAAGGGCGAGCACGACACGTAATTCAGCCCCAGTTCGTGACAGAACTTTATTGATTCGGGGTCACCACCGTGCTCGCCGCATATCCCTATTTCCAGCTCGGGTTTCCTACCCCTGCCAAGCTCCACACCGATTTGTATGAGCTTCCCGACGCCTTTGTGGTCGAGCGTCTGGAACGGGTTCGCCTCGAGTATCCCCTGCTTTATGTACTGGAAGAGGAACTTTCCCTCGGCGTCGTCGCGCGAAAAGGCATAGGTCATCTGCGTTAGGTCGTTGGTCCCGAACGAGAAGAACTCTGCATAATCCGCAATCTCGTCGGCAGTGAGGGCGGCTCGCGGCACCTCGATCATTGTGCCGAACTTGTAGGGCACCTCAACCCCGTGCTTCGCCATGATTTCTCGCGGCACCCGCTCGAGCTGCTCCCGCACCACCTTGAGCTCGTTAACGTGCCCGACGAGGGGGATCATGACCTCCGGCCTCGGGTCGCGACCCTCCCGCTTCAGCTCGCATGCGGCCTCGAATATCGCCCGGACCTGCATCTCGTTTATGTCGGGGTGGATTATCCCGAGCCTGCACCCGCGAAGCCCCATCATCGGGTTAGCCTCGCGCATCGCCTCAACCCGCGCCAAGAGCTTTTCCTTTTCCTCGAGTTCTCGCTTTTCCTTTTCCTCGAGTTCTCGCTTCTCCTCATGTTTCAGGCGCTTTCTCGTCCTCAACTCAACGACTCTTTCGAGAAGCTCCTCGTATTGCGGCAGGAACTCATGCAGTGGGGGGTCTATAAGCCTTATCACAACTGGCATGCTGTCCATCTCCTTCAATATCTCCTTGAAGTCATCCTTCTGGATTTTCAGAAGTTTTTCGAGCGCTCCTTTCCGCTCTTCATCAGTCTCTGAGAGTATCATGCGATGGACGAGCGGCAGTCGCTCCTCCTCGAAGAACATGTGCTCGGTGCGGCAGAGGCCTATCCCCTGGGCCCCGAGTTTCTTTGCCCGCTTAGCGTCACGGGGGTAGTCAGCGTTGGCCCAGTTCTGCAACCGCTTGAACTCGTCCGCCAATAAGAGAATTTTCTCGAACTCCTTGGATATCTTCGGCTCTATGAGGGGAGCTTCGCCGAGGATGACATCGCCCGCCGACCCGTTTATCGTTATGATATCCCCTTCTTTTACGGTGGTCCCATTTGCCTCGAACATACGCTTCTCCAAGTCTATCTTGAGGGCCTCACAGCCGACCACGGCGGGTTTTCCAAGCCCCCTCGTTACCACAGCCGCGTGGCTCGTCATCCCCCCTCTCGAGGTAAGCACCCCCAGCGAGGCGATTATCCCACCCACATCATCGGGGTTAGTCTCCGGTCGAACGAGAATCATTACCTCCCCCGCGTTTCCCAACACCTTGGCCCGCTCGGAGTCAAATACTGCCTTCCCCACAGCCGCGCCGGGACTGGCATTGAGTCCTTTCGCGATCACATTGACCTTGGCATTCGGGTCGATCTGTTTGTGCAGCAGCTGTTCGACCTGCCCCGGCTCCACCCTCAGCACGGCTTCCTCCTTGCTTACCAGCTCCTCGCCAACCATCTCCACGGCAATTTTTACCGCAGCCTGCGCGGTCCGCTTTCCTGCCCTAGTCTGGAGCATGTACAGTTTGCCCTGCTCGACGGTGAACTCGACATCCTGCATCTCGCGGTAGTGTCGTTCGAGTATCTCCGAGATGTCGAGGAGCTGCGTGTAAAGTTCCGGGTACTTCTTGAGTTCGGCTATCTTCAAGGGGGTTCGAATTCCCGCCACGACATCTTCCCCTTGGGCATTGAACAGGAATTCGCCGTAGAGCCCCTTCTCGCCGGTGGCTGGGTTTCGAGTGAAAGCGACGCCGCTTCCCGAGTCTGCTCCCATGTTTCCAAAAATCATGGTGACAACGTTAACCGCGGTGCCCAAGTCGTGGGGGATTTTGTAAAACTTTCGGTACTCTCGGGCCCGCTTGGTGTTCCAAGAGGCGAAAACCGCTTGGATCGCTCGATCGAGCTGTTGGAGTGGGTCAGAAGGAAACTCCTCGCCGGTCTCCTCCCTCACCACCCGCTTGAACTGTTCGACTATCTTTTTCATATTCACCGCTTTCAAATCAGTGTCGAGCTTGGCCCCCACCTTCTCTTTGTGCTCCTCAAAAATGTCGTCAAACTTCTTCGCATTGATCCCGAGCACGATCTTGCCGAACATCTGGATGAATCTCCGATAGGCGTCGTAGGCGAACCGCTCGTTTTTCGTCTGCTTCGCCAGTCCCTCAACGCTCTCATCATTGAGCCCGAGGTTGAGGATAGTGTCCATCATCCCCGGCATCGAGAGCATCGCGCCGGAGCGAATAGAAACGAGGAGCTGGTTGTTTGGGTCGCCGAAGCGCTTACTCGTTAGTTCCTCGAGCTTGCGCATGGCGGCCCCGATTTCATCCATCAGCCCGCTCGGCAATTTTCCGCCGCTTTCGTAATAGCGCCTGCAGACCTCGGTGGTGATCACGAAACCGGGGGGCACGGGCAGTCCAAGCTGTGCCATTGTACACAGACCAGCTCCCTTGCCGCCCAGAAGCCGCTTGTTCGTGCCGTCGCCCTCGTCGAAGAAATAGAGGTTCTTGGCCATGAGATGTGCCTCATCGTTCATCACAGGGGCCATCGCTTTTATTCTTTTTGGGGTCCTACTATAGGGGGGTTGGCAGATGGAATGGTTTACCCCGGTCAGACCCGGTTTCGGCGGTTTCGACGAGCCCTACGAGCGGGCCAACGTAGTCTTCTTGGGCGTGCCACTCGATGTCACCTCAAGCTATCGTTCGGGCTACCGCTTTGGTCCAGCTAGGATTCGGGAGGCGTCGGCGAATCTCGAGACCTACTTAATGTCGGCCGGGCTGGATATCTTCGAGCGGCTGAACATCTCAGACCTCGGCGATTTGATGGTTACCCCCACCGACCTTAGGGCAACGGGGGAACGGATCTCTCGATCGGTTCAAAGGGTGACTAAGGATGGGAAGATGCCAATTTTGCTGGGTGGAGAGCACACGCTGTCGTACTTCGCCCTCCAAGCTTTCAAGGATGTTTTCGTGGTGCAGCTGGATGCCCACCGCGATCTCCGCGATGAATACTTGGGCGACAAGCTCTGCCACGCGACGGTGATGCGCAGGGTGCTGGATCACCTGCCCCCCGAGCGCCTCTTGCAGGTGGGCATTCGCTCCTGCTCGAAGGAGGAAGCGGAGTTCGCACGAGAGGCGGGGATAACGACCTACACTTCAGAGCAGATAATTGATGATGCCTCGAGAATAGTCGCGGAGGTGCGCAAGCTCGTCGATGGCGCGAGGGTCTACCTCACCATCGACCTCGATGTACTAGATCCGGCTTTCGCGCCAGGGGTTGCGACCCCAGAGCCCGGGGGCCCTTCGACGGTTGAAATTTTGCGATTGGTTCGTGAGCTTGGGAAACTCGACTTATGGGCTTTTGATGTGGTAGAATTGGTTCCACCGTATGACGATGGTACCGCGGCCTTTGCTGCGGCGAAAATTAGTTACGAGTTGCTCGCAGGGATGGCGAGTTCACCCAAGTAGTTTCTGTCCCCGTTCCACAACGATTCGGGATGGCAGGGACAGCTTCAAACTTGCACGGCGGAGCGCTTCCTTGCAGACGAGCGCAAATTCCCCCGCTATTCGCACGCTCATGAGCTTTTGCCCCCGGCTGATCCTCGCGGCGGTGCCGATCGGTCTTCCGAAGGCTCGGGCCATACCATCGGAGATTCGGTCAGCCCCAGCCCCTGTTGCCATGGGGTTCTCCCGCAGAATCTGGTGGGGGTAGACGCGGATCTTGAAATGGTAATTGTCCTTGCCCGCCTTGACCTCGAGCAGGCGGTTCGCGGCGATGCGAGCGGCTTCTAGCGCGTTATGCCTTATCTGGCCTCTCTCCTGCGAGATTAAGGACATCTCGACGGGGAAATCGCCTTTTGGGTTGCCCATGTCGAAGAAAGTAACACGTATTCCCGGGACTCCCTTAACGTACTCCCGGCGGGTGTAGGCCGGGCCGCTAAAATAGCGGTAGGCTCGCGCGGGCCGGATTGGCATCTGGACCACTCTAAATAAGCTTTAAAGCCCTTATCCTTATTTAGTTAATCATTCAGAAATATGGCAGGCGAGCAAATGTCGTACATCGTGATCGTCGGCGGGGGACAGACGGGCGCCAAACTGGCCAAGCGGCTGGGCGATCGAGGGCACAACGTGGTGGTGATCGAGAAGGACGAGAGGCGGGCCCACGAGCTGGCGGCCGAGCTGGACATGCTCGTCATCCACGGCAACGGCGCCGACATAGACACGTTGAAGGATTCGGGCGTCGATAAGGCAGACGTGCTAATCGCTCTCACCCAAGCCGATGAGGTCAACCTCATGTCGTGTGAGTTAGGTAAGAAGATGGGCGTTCGGAGGGTGATCGCCCGCGTCAACGACGATAAGCACGCGAAGATGTTTGAGGAGCTTGGGGTCGACATCGCGGTTAGCTTGGTGAGCGCCGCAGTGATGCTCTTCGAGAAGGCTGTGACGGGCTCTGGGGTCTACGGGCTGCTTGGCATAGGCGGCGGCAAGGGTGAGGTCGTGGAGGTCACGGTAGGCGCGGGCTCGAAGGCAGTCGGAAAGTTCATCAAGGACGTAGACGTACCAAAAAGCTGCACGTTCGCGATGATAACACGGGGCGACGAGCTCATCCCCCCGCGGGGCGATACAGATATCCAAGCGGGGGACCTCGTCACGGTCGTGGGCAAACCCGACGCTGTTTTAAAGATCACCCGCTACTTGCGCGGTGAGTAGATTTTTGAGGCGTGAAGTTCGACGATGTCTTTGTCCTGAAGCGCGTACTCCCGATGCACCTGTTGTCCCGGAAAGCGCGTCGACCCCCACACACGGGCAAACTCCAGCTCTCTCGCGAAATCTTTGTGTACCGCCCTTGCGACGTCGAAGACTGTCGAACCCTTGGGCAGGACCAGCGGGCGTTTGGCTGGTTCCTCGTCGGGGCGCTTGGTGTAAACGCGGATGAGGTTGAGATTTTCGAAGATCGCTCGCTTCAGCCGCTCCCCGGTCCCTTGGGTGGCAATCGTCCGAAAGCGTCCCCCGAACTCGCGCTCCAGCAGCTTGAGTTTGTCTACGGCGTCTGAAGAGTCACATTTTGTGAGGATGATAAAGGCACGGCGATAGACCAAGGATTCGTTGAGCAATTCCTCGAGATCCTCGGCCGTCACCGGTTCGTCGATGGTTAAGAGCGCGTTGTGGATGCGATGCTCCTGCAGGATGCGTTTGAGCTCCGCTTCGCCGCCCTCGAACGCACCCGCTCCCCGAACTTCGATCCCTCCCGTGACCTTGCGCTGGATACTGAGCTTGGGGGGCTGCTGGTTGAGCCTGATGCCCGCCGCATCGAGTTCGTTTATCAGAATTCGGACCTGCTCGATCGGCTCCATCGAGGCATCGACCACTAGGGCGATGGCGTCCGCGTTTCGGGCGACGCTGAGCGGCTGTGCGCCAAGCCCCTTGCCGAGGCTCGAGCCCTCGATTACCGCGGGGACCTCAACTAACTGTGTTTGAACATCCTCGAATTGCATCATTCCCGGCACCGGCCGCCGGGTGGTGAATAAATAATTGTCGATTTTTGGACGGGCGGCCGTGAGTTGGTGTAGTAGCGTCGACTTCCCTGAGTTCGGTGCCCCAACGAGTGCTATTTGGGCGGCGTCTTCCTTCTTGACAGCGAAGCTCGGCCCACCCCTCCCGACCCGGCGCCCCTGCTTCACCCGCAGCTCTTGGCGAAGCTTGGCTAGGCGCCGCTTGAGTACCCTCAGGAGCTTCTCGGTCCCCTTATGCTTCGGGGCGAGGCGAATGAGCTCCTCGGTTGCAAGGATTCGTTCCTCCAGCGTTCGCGCTTGGAGATATCGCTCTTCAGCCTTGAAGTATTCTGGGCGGAGGTTTGCTGGCATTTTTGACGCCAAATCTTTATTAGGTTAATAAGGAATATGAATTTTGGCGGGGGGAAGCCCGCAGCGAAAGCCAAACCGGCGCTCAAGGGCGACGGGGAGCCACTCAGAAACCAGGAGTACTTGGGAAGGGATTGGCTAAGGCGCCCGGTGGTGGGTGCGGAGGCAAGAGCTGTGGGAAAAAGGCCCCGAGATAAAAAGCGGCGCAGCGAAAGTTGCGCTGAAGAGTAGTCGAGGGGTCGAACCCCGCCATTTTTTTATTTTAGCTATATATCCAAGTTGGAAATAGTTCTACTTTCGAAAAAAACCTTAAATAGCGGGACGCTTTAAATGCAGGCGGCGGGGATAGAAGCCCGCAGAGGAGGCCGAACCGGAGCTTAAGGGCAACGGAGAGCCGCGTAAAAACTCGGACGAAAAACCGGGGGAGGACGCGGATAAGTCTCGTGGAGGAACGAGGCAAGGCAACGACTGTGGGAGAAAGGCCCCAACGTGAAAAAGCGATGAGTGAGCGGAGTGGTCGAGATTCGCAAGCTCGTCGAGGGAGTAGTGGAAGGGTCTAAATCCCCGCCATTTTCTTTTAGGGTTTTAGCAGGTAGCGCGAGTACTTCAGGATCCTTTTCAGCTTGAGCGAGGGGAGCAATCGCGGGGCTTTGATTAGGAGAGCTCGGAGGAGTTTTTCGTGGTGGTCGAAGTCGAAGTGTTCGAGTATCAGCGCTTGCACGTCTTCTCTCTTTAGGAGTTCGAATATTGAATTTAAATCCTCATCGGTCATTCGCTCAAAAACCCTGCGCGCGCGAATTCCCAGCTTAAACTCGCGGCCAAATCTTTTCATCACGGCTCGTTCGTACACGCGAAGCTTCTTGGCGGTGGGCTCGCCCCCAAGGGCATCTACCGCGACCTCGGCCGCGAGTTTGGCGCAAGAGAGCCCGACGTAGATGCCGCCGCCCGTGAGGGGCTTGACGTGACCGGCGGCGTCGCCCACCAGCATTACGCGGTCGGTGTAGATCTTCCTCGTCAGCGGCTCGGGGATGAGCCCAGCGCAGAGGCTGAGAATTTTACCTGATTGGACCTTGGTGGATGCTGTCGGGTGAGTCCCTACAAAAGATAGGAGATTCCTGAGGGCATCGCCCCGGAAGGTGCCGAGCCCCACGCGACAGAGGTCGCCGGCCGGGGTCAACCAAGCGAAGAAGCCAGGGGCGAACGAGCTGCCGAAGTAAAGCTCGGTGGCGTCAGCTCGGACTTCAGCGATAGTTTCGAGTTGGGAGCATTTGAGGTAGCGCACGTTTTTAAGCAGGCCTGCCTCCCGCGCGATGATTGAAGCCGGGCCGTCTGCGCCGATTACCAAGCGTGCCCCGACTTCGGTTTCACTTCCACCCTTGAGCTTCACCACTGGCTCGCGCCCAAGTTTGAGCCCCACGCACCTCGTTCTCAGGAGCAGGGTGGCCCCAGCCTTCGCGGCTTTTCTCGCCAGCTCCCGGTCG
>JAGMBM010000003.1 GCA_023129675.1 Hadesarchaea archaeon
AAGGGTTTGGTGAAGGAGGAGGACATAAAGAAGTTCGAGGCGATGGGTGACAAGGGTAAGACCTTCAAGTTCGCCTGGATCATGGACGCCCTCAAGGAGGAGCGCGAGCGGGGACTTACCATCGATCTCGCACACAAGAGATTTGAAACTGACAAGTACTACTTCACCGTCATCGACGCCCCCGGGCACCGAGACTTTGTGAAAAACATGATCACGGGTGCCAGCCAAGCTGATGCTGCGATACTCGTGGTCGCGGCGGATGACGGGATTATGCCCCAGACACGGGAGCATGCGGCGCTCGCTTTCACGTTGGGGGTGGGGCAGCTGGTAGTGGCGATCAACAAGATGGACCTCGTTGGATACAAGGAAGACGTGTTCAACAAGCTCAAGGCCGAAATAATCGACCTGCTGAAGACGGTCGGCTACAAGAACCCGGAAAAATTCACGTTTGTTCCAACCTCGGCGTTCCACGGGGACTCCGTGGTCAAGCCCAGCGAAAAGATAAAGTGGTACACTGGGCCGGTCTTATATCTATCGTTGGATACCTTCACTGTGCCCAAGAAGCCAATCGACAAGCCGCTCCGACTGCCC
This sequence comes from Hadesarchaea archaeon, assembly GCA_023129675.1. Classification (GTDB taxonomy): domain Archaea; phylum Hadarchaeota; class Hadarchaeia; order Hadarchaeales; family Hadarchaeaceae; genus DG-33. The sequence goes on from JAGMBM010000003.1 coordinate 592, forward strand.
GTGCAGGATGTGTATTCAATCACCGGTGTGGGAACCGTGCCGGTAGGAAGGATCGAAACGGGTGTGCTCAAGACCGGTGAGACCATCGTCTTCGAGCCGGCCGGGGTGAGCGGAGAGGTCAAGACGATCGAGATGCATCACGAGATGATACCCCAAGCCGAGCCTGGAGACAACATAGGCTTCAGCGTTCGAGGCATCGAGAGGACCGCCATAAGGCGAGGCGACGTCGTGGGGCACCCGAAAGCGCCGCCGACCGTGGTCAAGGAGTTCACCGCGCGAATCGCCGTCCTGCAGCACCCGACGGCAGTAGCTGCCGGCTACACCCCAGTTTTCCACGCCAACACAGCGCAGGTGGCGTGCACCATTTCGGAGATCATCCAGAAGCTCGACCCGAAGACCGGCGAAGTGGTCCAAGAGAAGCCGGAGTTCATAAAGAAGGGGGACATGGCGACGATCAAGGTGACGCCCACCAAGCCCATGGTGCTCGAGAAGGCGGGCGACCTCCCGCAGCTGAGCCGCTTCGCCGTGCGCGACATGGGCATGACCATCGCCGCTGGGGTCTGCATCGACCTGACACCCGCGAAATAGTCCCAAGTCTTTTATCATCCCTTCCCCTTTAGGTAGGGTGAGGGTTACCCTTGCAGAAGGCACGCATAAGGCTCTCCAGCACCGACCCGAAGAAGCTCGACGAGGTCTGCCAGCAGCTCGTAGGGATAGCGGAGCGGGTCGGCATCAAGCTCTCGGGACCCATCCCCCTCCCCACGCGCAGGATAGTGGTGCCCACGAGAAGATCGCCCGATGGTGAGGGAACGGCGACGTGGGACCGGTGGGAGCTGCGCATACACAAGCGCTTGATCGATATGCAGGCCGACGAGCGGGCGATGCGGCAGATCATGCGCATCCAAGTGCCCGAAGAGGTCACGATCGAGATCGAGCTCAAGACATAGCTATCCAATTGTTGAGTTGGAAAGTAGATATGTGGATGTATTCTGTAATGGGGTACCAAAATCAGTTTTAGCTAGACACTACACAGATTTCAGTCCTAAAAGGCTAAAAGAAATCTACGATGTGCAATACTTCCTAGCGCATGCCCGTTAAACCAACTAAGATTACAGCACCGTAAATGATACCGATAAGGCCTAAAATAAATCCAACAAGGCCAAAGCTATCTTTGCGTTTACCAAAGTAAGACGCATATCCGAATATTGTTGCTAGAAGTCCAAAGGTAAATGGCCCAAAGATAAATTCGTAATAAGTAGGAACCGCTATTATTCCCAAAATTAAACTTGCGAAGCCAAGCCTCGAATGTTCTCTTTTTGGTATTATCTCACCACTCCCCTGAAAACCCAAATAAAACTATATGTCCATTTATCTTCTAATAGTCATTGTGCCGGGGTAGCCAAGCCAGGTAAGGCGCCGGATTTGAGATCCGGTGGCCCTTTGGGCCTCAAGGGTTCGAATCCCTTCCCCGGCGCTAGGTGATGGGATGAAACGCTTCGAGTGGGTCGAGCATCCTTCGGACATCGGCTTTCGTGCGTACGGCCGCGACTTAGCTGAAGCATTCGAAAACGCCGCGCTCGCGCTTTTTGATGTGATGGTCGACACGAGCAAGGTCGAGCCGCGGGAGGAGGTGGCGGTCGAGCTCGAGGCTGAGGACGAAAAAGCTCTGCTCTACGACTGGCTCGAGCGATTTTTGTACCTGCACGATGCTCAAGGACTCGTGATGTCAAAATTCAAGGTTGAGGACCTCTCCCGCTTCAAGGGCGGGCTCAGGCTCAAGGCCCGGGCATGGGGCGAGCGCTTCGACCCAGCCAAGCACGAGCCCAAGGTTGGGGTCAAGGCCATAACTTATCACATGATGGAAATCGAGCGCGGACGAGGGCGCTGCTCGGTGCAAGCGGTTGTCGACATTTGAAAAATTGTACGTTTTTCGAACCAAAAGATAATTAACGCTGCAATCACCCGTTAGTTTAAGGTGTAAAAATGGTGTGGACGGGAAAGATTAAGCAAATCGACGACGTACGATGGGAGATCTCTCAGGACTACAAGCACGGTATGCGGGTGCCTGTACGAATCTATGCGGATGCGGAGCTGCTCAACGAGATGCGAAGAGATCTAACGCTTGAGCAGGCCACGAACGTGTCGTTCCTACGGGGGATTTACAAATATTCTATCGCACTCCCCGATGGGCACCAAGGATATGGATTTCCCATCGGTGGGGTTGCTGCCACAGACGCAGAAACAGGCGTCATCAGCCCAGGGGGGGTCGGATACGATATCAACTGTGGAGTGCGGTTGCTGCAGACGAATTTTGACAAAACAGACATCGAGCCGAAACTCCGCGAACTAGTTGACGCATTCTTTCGGAACGTACCCTCAGGCTTGGGTAGCAGGGGAAAAGTTAAGCTTACCTATTCCCAGCTTAACGAAGTTCTTGAGAATGGTGTAAGGTGGGCTGTCGAGAACGGTTTTGGTTGGAAAGAAGACATGGAAAGACTTGAGGAGGGAGGGTGCCTTGCCGATGCCGATGCGAGTAAAGTAAGTCAGCGTGCAAAAGAGCGCGGCCTCCCCCAGCTTGGTAGCCTTGGAAGCGGAAATCATTTCTTGGAGATTCAAGTGGTCGATAAAATTTTTGACCCGGAAGTCGCTCGGACCTTTGGGATAACCCACGAGGGGCAAGTCACGGTTATGATTCATACAGGGTCGAGAGGTCTGGGCCATCAGGTCTGCTCCGACTATTTAAGAACCATGGAACACATCGTTAGAAAATATGACATAACTCTCCCAGATAGAGAGCTTGTCAACGTACCGATAAATTCACCCGAGGGGCAGGCATATCTTGCGGCAATGGCATGCGCTGCAAACTACGGCTTCACAAATAGGCAGATGATTACGCATTGGGTAAGAGAATCGTTCGAGGAAGTCTTTGGGCAAGATGCCGAAAAATTGGGTCTGCACCTTGTTTATGGGCTCGCACACAACATTGCTAAATTTGAGGAACACCAAATTGACGGAGGGCGCAAGAAAGTTTGTGTGCATCGGAAAGGTGCTACAAGAGCGTTTCCTCCCGGACACCCCGATGTGCCCGCCCTGTACCGTAGCGTTGGGCAGCCCGTGCTCATCCCGGGAGATATGGGCACCGCCTCTTACGTGCTCGTGGGCACCGAGCAGGCGATGCAGGAGACTTTCGCATCTACAGCACATGGTGCGGGGCGCCACATGAGCCGAACCGCTGCACGGAAACAGTACTGGGGTGAGAACGTGAGGAAAGAGCTCGAGTCGAAGGGAATCATAGTGCGAGCGGCCAAGGCTACGGTGATCGCGGAGGAGGCGCCGGGAAGTTACAAAGATATCCATAAGGTCTGTGAGATATCTCATAAGGCAGGGATCGCTCGAATGGTCGCCCGCCTTAGGCCGATGGGAGTCACAAAGGGTTAGGCGATGATGCCCAAACCCCCCACATCGTTTTTCGTGCTGCTGCCTTCCTCGCTCGTTGCTGATGCGCCCGACCTTCGACAGAAAACCCTCAAAATTGGTTCGATCGGGCGTGCGCTGGCGATATTTCGAGTGGGCAAGATTTGCATTTATAACGATGATGACCCCCACCTGAAAAATCAAGCCTCCGAGGCCGGGCTTATCTCAACACTTTTACATTATATGGAGACACCACAATACCTGCGCAAGCTCCTCTTTCCCCGCACGAGGGAGCTCCGTTACGCGGGTTTACTTCCACCCCTGCGCACGCCCCACCACCCGCTCGCGGATGAGAAGACCGCCCCTGATAATTATCGTGAAGCCGTCGTTATAGATGCGGGCAAACGTGGCAGCCTGCTTGAACTCGGGATACGTGAACGTGGCTTTACAAGCGAAAAACTTGGTGTTGGGGAGCGGGTAACAGTTAGACTTGGTAAGGCTTTGGGTGAGGGCAAACGCGCAATTGAACGGGTAACCCGGAGCAAAGTCGGTGAATACTGGGGCTACGAAATCCTGCGGGCGAAAACCCTCGCAGAGGCCTTAAAAGTTCTGAAAGCAGACTATATTATAGGAACGTCGCGGTACGGCAAAAATTTATATGAAGCCGTGCAGGCGATAAGGAGTAGCAACCCTCGCAGCGTGGCGGTGGCCTTCGGAGGCTCTTACGCGGGCCTCTTCGAAATCTGCGAGCGCCAAGACGTCGATGCGGGCAAACTCTTCGACGTCATCATAAATACGATCCCGAATCAGGGGACCGCCACCGTTCGAACGAAGGAGGCGCTCGTGGCCACGCTCGCGCTACTGAACGCGCTCATAGGGGGATAAAATGGGAAGGCGAAAACACCGTCCGAGGCGGGGTTCGCTCGCCTACACGCCGCGGGTACGAGCCCCACGCCCGATCGCCCACGTGCGGGCTTGGCCAGCGGAGGCTACCTTGCGCCTCCAGGGGTTCGTTGGCTACAAGGCCGGGATGACCCAAGTCTTCATGATAGACGACCGTAAGGGGAGCTTGACCTCGGGTCAGGAGATAAACTTCCCCGCGACGGTCATCGAGGCCCCCCCTCTCGTCATCTGCGCCGCTCGCCTGTACAGCTCAACCACCCATGGACTCAACGCCACAACGGATATATGGGCGAGCGAGCTGCCGAAGGATCTCGCCAGAACGCTGAGCTTGCCCAAAAAGTACGACCAGCAGAAAGCGTTTGAGCGAGCAGAAGCCCTCATCAAAGGGGGGAAAATTGCCGACGTTCGTGTGCTAGCATGTACCCAGCCCCGCGCGAGCAACGTGCCAAAAAAGAAGCCTGACTTGGTCGAGATTCGCGTCGGGGGCAGCAAGATAGAGGAACGGTGGAATTACTGCAAGGGATTATTGGGGAAGCAAGTCCGCGTGGCCGATGTCCTTAAAGAAGGCGAATACGTCGACGTGCTCGCGATCACCAAGGGCAAGGGATTCCAAGGACCCGTCAAGCGTTGGGGAATCAAAATTTTGACGCGCAAGACCAAGGAGGGGCACCGCCAAGTTGGAACGCTCGGTCCTTGGTCGCCTCCGCGGGTGATGTGGACCGTCCCGGCCGCCGGCCAGATGGGCTACCACCAGCGCACGGAGTTCAACAAGCGCATCTTGAAGCTCGGGGGTGAGGGAAAGGAAGTGACGCCAAGCGGTGGTTTCCTCCGTTATGGTCCGGTCAAGGGGGATTTCATCGTGCTCGCGGGTTCGATCCCAGGACCAACGAAGCGGCTCATGCACCTCCGGCAGCCCATGCGCTTACCCACGGGCACTCCAACCTCTCCACCCTCAATCACTTATATGAGCATGGCTTCCCAACAGGGTGCATGAAGATGAAAGTCCACGTCTATTCCCTTGAGGGTAAACCCGTTGAGGAGATCGAGCTTCCAGCAATCTTCGATGAGCAATTCAGACCCGATATTATTAAGCGCGCGGTGTTAGCCGCTCAGAGTGCCAGGTTTCAACCTTGGGGGGCCGATTGGATGGCGGGCAAGCGCACTTCCGCTGAGACATGGGGAAAGGGGCATGGTGTCGCTAGAGTTCGACGCGTGAAGGGAATCCGTTACCCTGCCGCTGGACGTGGGGCTTTTGCCCCCTTCACGACCGGCGGGAGGCGGGCCCACCCACCGAAAGTCGAGAAGGTTCTCCGTGAACGCATCAACCGAAAGGAGCGTCGACTTGCCGTTCGCTCGGCGGTCGCTGCCACCAAGGAGAAGAAGTTGGTCAGCTCCCGGGGCCATGTCATGGAGAGTGTTGCTGAGTTTCCACTCGTGGTAACTGACGAGCTCGATGGACTTAGGAGAGCCAACCAAGCGAAGGAAATCCTCCGAAAGCTCGGGTTGTGGCAAGACGTGGAGCGCGTCACCAAGAGCAAGCGAGTGCGGGCGGGACGCGGCAAGATGCGCGGCAGGCGATACCGGCAGGCCGTAGGTCCGCTCATCGTGGTCGGCGAAGACAAAGGCATCAAACTCGGCGCGAGGAACTTGCCCGGCGTCGAAGTCGTAGAAGTTAGAAACCTCAACGCGGAACAGCTTGCCCCCGGAGGTGTTCCGGGACGGCTTACAGCGTGGACAAAAGGGGCCATCCAAAAGCTCGCCGGAGGGTTGTTCACATGAAGGACCCGCATAAAGTCGTGCTCTACCCGCAGGCCACCGAGAAGGCAGTCAAACTAATCGAGTCTGAAAACAAGCTCGTATTCATCGTGGCGAACGACGCGACCCGATCGGACGTGAAGCGGGCGGTCGAGCTGCTTTTTGAGGTGAAAGTCGATAATGTAAAAATAGAGATACTCCCGGATGGGCGAAAGCGCGCCTACGTGAGGCTCGCGCCCGAATTCATGGCCGACGAGATAGCCTCTAAACTGGGGATGATCTGATGGGAAAGCGAATAAGAGCTCAAAGGCTCGGAAGGGGAGCGCCTACCTACCGCGCAAAGTCTTGGCGAAGGCTTGGTGAGGTTAAGCTCCCCCCGGCTGAAAAGGAGGCTGATGCAGTCGTGGTCGATATCCTGCACGATCCTGGCAGGAGCGCCCCAGT
>JAGMBM010000030.1 GCA_023129675.1 Hadesarchaea archaeon
TCAAGGATCGATTGTGTAGCGGGAACCCCTGTGGCGTTGTTGAAAGTCAAGCCATCGAAGCTGGTAGGTGAAGTTAGAGCGCCACCTTCGAAGAGTTACACCCATCGCGCGTTCATGGTCTCGTTGCTCGCAAGGGGTGAGAGTAAGGTCATCAACCCACTTTTGAGCTCCGACACCGAGGCGACGATTGAAGCGGCTAGGACATTCGGGGCGGAGGTCAGTCAAGAGAATGACGTTTGGCGGGTTTTGGGCACCGGGGGCGAACTCAAACCTCATGTCGACCTAGTTGACGTCCGCAACTCGGGCACGACCCTACGTTTGATGAGTGCGATCGCTGCGCTCTCGCCAAAACCCGTGCGCCTGACCGGCGATGAGTCGATCCTCAAGCGCCCGATGGGTCCCCTCATCGATGCCTTGGCGCAGCTCGGGGCGAAGGCGAGGTGCGAGGGGGTCCGGGGTAGACCGCCCGTGGTCGTCGGAGGCGGGCTGGATGGGGGAGAAGTCGAGATCACAGGCGCGATAAGCTCCCAGTTCATCTCGGCGCTGTTGCTCGCGTGCCCGTATGCTCGGGAGGATGTCGAGCTTCGCGTGACCGAGGAGCTCCGTTCTAAGCCCTACGTCGAGATCACCCTAGAGCTGCTTGATACGGCAGGGGCGAGGATTAAACGCAGCCGCGACCTCATGGAATTTAAGATCCCCGGCGGGCAAGTTTTCGGGGCAATGGATCATGAAATCCCCGGTGATTTTTCATCTACCGCATTTCTGCTCGCGGCAGCAGCGCTGGCGGGGGACGTCGTGCGCGTGAGCAATCTCGATGTTCGCAGCGCGCAGGGTGACAAGCGAATCGTTGCCCTGCTTCGGGAGTTCGGGGCTGATGTGAAGGTGAAAGGTAAAGTGGTTGAAGTTTCGGGTGCCGAGCGGCTCTCGGGCATCGAAGCCGACTGTGGCGATAACCCTGATCTTGTGCCCGCGTTGGCAGTGCTCGGCTCGCTAGCGGATGGCAGGACCAGGCTCACTAATATCCCCCACCTTCGCTACAAGGAGACAGACCGTCTTCGCGCTCTCAGGGTTGAGTTGAGTAAGCTGGGGGTAAAGGTGGAGGAGCTGCCGGGTGAGCTCCGCATCAAGGGAGTGGAGCGACTCAAGGGTACGAGCCTGTACTCCTACGGCGATCACCGAATAGCTATGGCCCTCGCGGTCGCTGGCTTGGTCGCGCGTGGGGAAACGGTCGTTGAGGGTGCTGAAAGCATACCAGTTTCTTACCCTGGTTTTGTCGGGGACATGCGGAAACTCGGGGCTAAGATTGAACTCATTGAATGATTAACGTGCATCGCCCAGCGGAAGGATTTATAGAGCCGACTGCGAGTTTTCAAAGCGGTGCTGAGATGAGCGGAAACACCTTCGGGAAAATCTTCAAGGTCACGACTTGGGGCGAGAGTCACGGCTCAGCGATCGGCGTGGTCGTCGATGGGGT
>JAGMBM010000031.1 GCA_023129675.1 Hadesarchaea archaeon
GTTGATTCGAGACCATACGAGGAGATTAAAACTAAACCTAGGCCCGGTCATGCGGATCTCGCTTACTGGCTCAAGTTCGGCCACATTGACCACCGCGGGGGAGGGCGAGCAGCAGCACGGGAGACAGTAGGGCGGGTAGCAGCTGGAGCCATCGCGAAGAAGTTGTTGGCGGCTCATGGTATCGAAGTCTTGGGCCACACAGTCGAGGCTGCGGGCGTGGCCGTCGGGCGGGAGTTGAAGCCCGAGGAAATCCGCAAAAATGTCGAACGGAACCCCATGCGATGTGCTGACCCCAGGTCGGCGGAGCGAATGAAGAAGGCCGTGTTGCGGGCGAGTGCGGAGGGCGACAGCACCGGCGGAATGGTCGAGGTCCGAGCGCTCAACGTCCCGGTCGGTCTGGGCGAGCCTGTGTTCGCTAAGATCGATGCCGAGATCGCGCGTGCTCTGATGTCGATGGGTTCGGTCAAGGCGGTTCAGATAGGAGCCGGCTACAGGGTGGCGCGAATGAGGGGATCGGAGGCAAATGATCCGGTTGTGTTGCGAAGGGGGAAAATTGTGACCGAGACAAATAACGCCGGCGGAATTTTGGGCGGCATATCGACGGGCATGCCGATAGTTGCTCGGATAGCAGTCAAGCCAACCCCCTCGATAACCAAGCCGCAGCGGACCGTCGACATCACTCGAATGAAGGAAGTTGAACTCAAGCTCAAAGGGCGATTTGACCCGAACATCTGCCCTCGCATCGTGCCCGTGGCCGAGGCGATGCTGGCGCTGGTGCTCGCAGATCACATGCTGCGCGCTGGAAAAGTTAATCCGAGCCGCTTCAAGTAAATTTCACAGGGGTGTGAAGTTGGTAGAGCACCGTGGAGCTGCCTCGGCGTGCGGCTCTGCCACCGTCGTTAATGCAATAGCCACGGGCAAGGGCGCCGCCTTCGGGGTCGAGCTTCGAGTTCGAGCGAATTGCGAGCTAACCAAAAGGCCCGGGGAGATAGTCGGGCGGGTGGCTGATGATCCCTCCGAAAGCGCTCGGTTGATTGAGATATGCGCGCGAAAGGTCCTCGAGCATTTCGGGCTTGAGCAAACCTACGGTGCGCAGGTGCAGACGAGATCCAAGGTCCCGATTGCCGTGGGCCTGTCGAGCAGCTCTGCCGCCGCGAACGCCGCAGTGCTCGCTACCTTCGCGGCGCTGGGTAGGAAACCGAAGCCAAAACTCGTGCTGAATTTAGGCATCGATGCCGCATTCGAAGCTGACGTCACCGTCACCGGTGCCTTCGACGATGCAGCGGCCTCACTTTTCGGCAGCGGTGTGGTGACGGATAACACCAAACGGCGCGTGCTTCGGAGATTCAAATTAGACCCCAAGCTCGCGGTGCTCATTTACGTGTCCCCGATGAAATTCTACACCTCGCGGATAAACATGGCCAAGATCAAACCACTTCGGAGGGGCGTCGAAGTCGCGCACGATCAGGCCGTACGCGGGAATGTATTCGGTGCCCTGACGCTAAATGGGCTACTTTACTCGGGCGCGCTCGACTACGACCCAACGATAGCGCTAGATGCCTTGGCCGCGGGTGCACTCGCGGCTGGCCTCACGGGCACGGGCCCAGCGGTGGTAGCAATAGCTAAGCCCGCTAGGGTCAAAGATATAAAGAAGGCTTGGCGAGGGAGGCCCGGGGTAATAATCGCCACCAAGCCAGCCATCGAGGGCGCACGAATCGAGGGGAACCAATGAGTGAGAAAAAGCTACAGGTGTTTAGACGGGAGATAGATAAAATTGATGAGCAAGTCGTGGCTTTGCTCGGGCAGCGGCTGGAGCTCGCCGACGACCTCGTGAATCTTAAACGGAAGCTCAAGCTTGGGATTCGGGACGAGGCCAGGGAACGGGCGGTCGTCACCCGCGCTCGAAAGCGGGCGAAGAGCGTAGGATTGGACCCAGCGTTTATCGAGAGCGTGATGCGATTAGTGATCGCGCACATGGCCGGGGTGGAGCGTGAGCGCGTGGGCGGCGCCGAGGTGTGGGCGAAGGTTCAGGGTGCGTTCGCGGATTTTCCGGCCCAGCTCAGCGTTGCGCGGGTGCTGTTCAAGTACGGGCTCCGCGTGCGGGAGGATGGGGAAATAGCGTGCGGCGATATCCGGATTGCCGCCGTCCAGATAGCGGGGGAAGCAGGCGTCGATCGGCGCGCGGTCGAGGCAACCACCCAGACAATTTTGAAAAATGAGGAGCTGCGCGGGATATTCGAAAACCTCGAGCCCATAGCATACCTGAAGGGCGTGGCGCAGCAGCTCGGGCTGGGAGTGATAGAGATCCTGCCAAAGGATGCGGACAGACCAGGTATCATAAGCGAGGTGACGGGCATCATCTCGCGCTTCAGGATAAGCATTCGTCAGGCGGTTGCGGACGACCCCCACTTCATCGCACAGCCAAAGCTCACCCTGATCACCGACGAGCCCGTTCGGGGGAAGGTCATCGAGGCGTTGAGGAAACTCCCGAGCGTGCAGAGCGTCATAGTCTATTGATGGTACCGCGCTTTTTTGCTTCATTTCGGACTGGGAAGATCTGGATTACCGAAAGAGCTGTCGGGAAGTGGGTTTCGCCGACCAAGCCGCCGTCCCCGAGCTCAAATGCTGACGAGCTGCGCGTGCGGCACATTTTGGATCCTGAGGACGTTTTCACGCTCGATGATGCCAGCCTTGACCGCATGCCCCACGATCGAACCCACGAGGTTTGCTATCGTGGCCTTGCGCAGCGCGGCTATGCACTCCTTGATGTTTGCCTCGGTGCCCCGATAAAATGATTCCTTGACATCGAGCCTCAGCTTTCCCTGCTTGAGTTTCTTCCCGAGGAGCTCTGAGTCGCAAACGATGACGAGCACCTCGCCCTGCGTTTGGATTACCCGGAGGTATGGCAAGGGTTAAACACTCCTCACCGATGACCTAGCGCCACATGCCTCGCACCGGAGCACGTAGACACGCTCGCGCCGCTCGAGCCGCGTGTCGGGCTTCCCGCACTCCTGACAGAGCACGAATTCTTCAGCGTAGCGTCGGACGCGATTATCCACGATGGTATTTGAAAATTTCCCTTGGAAGACGGCTTGGGTTCCCTCGAGGTTGCCGGCCGCTCCCAGTTCTCGGAGAAGATATTTTATGAGGTGTTCTGGCTCGCGGTTGAGGGCGCTCGCGATGCCCCGGAAGTTCCGAAGAATCGTGCGGTTTCCAATGATCGACACCTCTGCCTCGGGAATCTGAAAACGGGAGCTCTCGAAAACCGCCTTTGGGATCTGTTTGAGGGCGCGGTCGAGCAGTTTTCCATAGTCTTCGCTCATCCCAATCGCCTGAACCTGCCTGCGCGGGGCTCGAATATTTCGCCATCCACTATTAGCACGCGGAGGGCATCCTCAACTTCGGTTTGATGAAGGTCAAGTTCCACCGCTATGTCCGTGGGTGCCACCCCCTCCCCACTGTCGAGCTTCTCGATCGCGAGGATTACGCGTTTTTTAGTTTCATCGGGCACTTCGGGCAACGGGGGTGCCTCCACCTCCTCTATGGTTTCAACGGTCGGCCCCGCCTCCGGAGTCCCCGGGGGAAGCTCTATCTGCAGCTGTCGTGGCCCAATCTTTGCCTCCAGCTTCGGTTGCGGTCGTACCCCCTCCGCTAGGGCCCGCCTCCGCGCGCGTAGGATTTCGAGTTCTCGCACGAGTTCCCAGTTAGGATCTTCAACACGAAGGATGAGTTCGGGCACGAGGTAGACTTCCCCCTCGAACTCTCGTATGCGCCCCACCACATCGATGAGGTTCCCCACCTCGAACCTCGCAAGCTCGGGCACGCCCTCCCGCCAAGCTCGAAGGCTTATGGTTTCGCTCCCATCATCGAGGCGGAGCGTAGCATAACCCTGGTCATCCCTCACAAATTTATCCACGATTGTTCCCAGCACCCGCGCGCGGGGGATGTGCTGGTCCCAAGGGGTAAGCAGGTAGCTGGGCTCGGTGCCCTCGGGTGAGCGGACATACCGGCCCCGTACCAAGTCCTCAATTTTTAGTTTATATGTGGTTGAACTCATCTTTATCAATAAATATTTGGGGCTAATACTTTAAAGAACATTCTATGGGGTTGGACATTTTTGAGCTAAAAGGTGCGTTCGGTAAGCACGTCGTGGGTGTAGTTGGAGGGAGAGCTAGCGTGAGTGATGTCGACGAATTATTGGGAAAACTTGCCAAGGCGGACAGGGAAAATTGGACTACCAGCCAAGCTTTCGACGCTTCGAGCGTAGCTGGCAAAGAGCACTTGGTGCACGCAGCTCGCCTTGCCCTTACTGCTCATGCTGCGAAAAGGAACTTTGCTAGCTCGTTGAATATCGAACTCGTCTGTTGGGTGGCCGCGGAGCGACAGATCGCGCGCGCGTTTGAGAAGGTCGGCGTGCACAAAGGTAGTAAAGGCTTGGCAATTCTAGCTTTGGGAGGTTCGCGTGCACGAGTGAGAAAGGCGTTAGTCAGCATTTGCCGCGAGCTGGGCATCGAGCGGGACGACGGCGTACTCGAGCTGACGCGCGAGAAGGTTTCAAAGTTGTGCAAGGTCTTCTCGATATCAAACGATGAACTGAAAATTGCGCCGATTCAAAAACTCGTGCTCGAGCGGGTAGCTCTC
>JAGMBM010000032.1 GCA_023129675.1 Hadesarchaea archaeon
GGCTTCTCCGAGGTCACGAGCTTGCCCTCGTCATCGATTGACGCGTATTTGGCCTTCAGGGGATCCTTCGCCTCGACCGTGATGCAGAGGAGCTCGGCCTCGATCCCAGCGTAAACGTAGTAGTAATGTTTGCCCTGAAAGTTGTAGTAGAACAGCCACCCCTGAGTGCGCGCGACATTCACCACATCCTCGAGGTCCTTACACCACACGACCTTCATCTCTTTCCCCCCGCGGCTGCCTTCTTCACCTTTTGGACACCGCGCCTAGAACCTCGTACGATCAGCGAATCATCGACACGAATTCGGACGCGCTTGCTCGGATCGAACATGTAGCGCTCGCCCCGCTTTATCATCAGCACGTATACCCCCATGGTCGTCCATAGGTTGAGTTCCTTCAGGGATTTGTCCACAAAATCCGATCGCTTTGAGACATCAGCCCTCCCTATCTGCTCATCGGCTTCGGCTAGGGCTCGGGCGAACACGGGGTGTAGCTCCATCCTGCGAAGCACGATGTCGGCGATTGAGTCGGCGGCATCGGAAATTCGTTCCATGGACCGGATTATCTGCAGCAAGCCGTTGAGCCCCACGATGTTCCGCTCCTCTTTTGCAGCATTTAGCGTGGCGAGCGAGAGCTTGTAAGTGAGCTTGTCAAACTTCTCATCGATCTTCCTAACCTCTTCGGCTATCTCGCGGGACCTCAAAATGATCGCGGAGTAGGCCATGTCGACCATCACGCTGCTCAGGTCGCGCATCTCCGCGAGCGCATTTCGGATGGGGGCCAACCCCTCCCTCGACACCCAAGCTTCCTTGCGCGCTCCGGTCATCTTACATAGGATTGCGATGCCATCCGGGGGTCCCTTCACGATGAGCGAATCACCAGCGCGCGCCTCGGTATTCCTGAGAGGAGGAACTATCCAAGATTTCCCCCGTTTTATGGCGAAGGTCCAGACACCTATGTCCGAGGGCAACTTGAGGTCGTAAAATCTTTTGCCGACGAGTATAGAATCCTTGCTTACCTCAACCCAAGCGATTTTTTCATCGGCCATTCGGAGGGCATCGCGTACCACGGGATGAATGTCGATTCCTCTCCGAACCAAGTCGGCGATATCGCCCGTAGCGTTTGAGATCGCCTCCGCCGCACCCGCAACCTGCAGGATGCCGGTGATTTTTCGAGCTTCGTGGACGTTTCGCGTCACCACCGCGGCGATCGTTCGAATGTGGTACATGAGCCCATCCATCCGCGTCTCGAGTTCATGCACACGGTCCGCAAGCTCATCGCTCTCGAAGAGCACCGCCGCGTACGCGAGATCTATCATAAGGTCCGAAACATCCTTCATCTCGGTCAAGAGCTCCCGCACGCTTCTGGGTTTAAACGATTTAGCCATGTTCCTACACTCCCACTATCTTTATCGCCATCAATAAACACGTTACGCCTAGCACGTCGCCAATCGCTGTTACGATGGGTATCACCACGTTGTCCGGATCCAGGCCTCCTTTGAACGAAACGAATGCCGACGCAATCGTTACGAACATCAGGGCGGTGCTCAACGTCATCCCCGCGATGAAGAATGCAAGCGCTAGGGAAAGCGAACGGGCGACGGGTATGCCGGACAAGTATGCTATCGCGAAAAAAAGCACGCCGAAGAGTGAGAAGATTGCGAAGCTCATCAGCGCCGAGGCGGACACATTCATCCGTAACACATGCTGTCCCCTCAGCCTCGGCTCCAAGGTACCTAGGTGAAGCGCGGAGGTGAGCCTGGCCCCCAAGATGCTCCCGATATTTCCCCCCATTCCATTTATCGGTGGGATCATCGCTAGGATCAGAGGCAGCTCAGCGATTTCCGCGATGCTTGAGTTTAGCATGTACCCAGCAGCGAGCGCTATGAGGATGCAAGCCATGAGAATGGGGTAGCTCTCGAGTACTATTCGTTTGATACCGTAAACGACCATTTTTTACACCACCAAAAGGACGGCCAAGTAAATGCAAGCGATGGTCACGAAGTCGCCAATTGACGCCATGGTCGGACTTGTCACATTATCCGGGTCC
>JAGMBM010000033.1 GCA_023129675.1 Hadesarchaea archaeon
AGGGCCGAGAGGAAACCTGCGAGGACAGCTATCGCCATGAGTTCGAGCACCCCGATTGTTGGGGCACCCGTCAACACATTCACCCCGAATGCGAAGGCGCCTATGGTGGCAGAGGCAATCAAGCTGAGGATGAGCGAGGATGCCAAGTTAACTTTAATCTCGGTGGACATCGCCAAGCGGGGCTTGATCAAACCAGCGTTGAGTCCAGTGCCGAGGCGAGAGGCCAAGGCGCCGTTGATGTTACCACGGAGGCCTAGCAAAGGCGGTACCATCACGATTAGCCCGGTGGTCATGAAGTACCCCCGCATCCCCTCGAACACCTTGCCGGCGCCGAGCTCTATGAATGCGCATAGGAGCAAAACAGATAGCCCTTGAACTACAATGGCGTGAATGTTCACCTCGCGGGCCATCACCTCCACCCGAAAGCCCTTGGCTGCATTCCTATATACCTTTTAAAAGGGCAAACTTCGGCTTCATCAGAATCGTTTATGGTGTGGTATTAGGAGTTCGAACCTGGATTTGTTGCCTGTTTGAATAAACAGATCCTAGTCCGCGTCAAATTTATATGGGGATTTAACGAGGGCTAAATGCTCAGGGGGACATTACTCGGAAGCAAAAGAAGGTGGGGAGGATGAAAATTTCCGTCAAACGGGAAAGGTGGCATATCCCGTTGATCTTATGTTACATATTTAGAATGAAAATGTCCCTCTCCCAAAAAACATCATGTCAAATAAATTCAAAAGATCGCAAAAACTTGCAGGCGATTTTATGAGTTCTTCTGTTTCTCAACGGTTGAAATTCGCCGATCTGCACATTCACACTAGTGCCTCGGATGGGCTGATAACCCCCGAGGAGGCGGTCAAGCAAGCTCACACAGCCGGGCTCGCTGCAGTATCCATCGCAGATCACGACTCGATAGGAGGCATCGAATCAGCGCTTGAGGCTGGTGAAAAATATGGGGTTGAGGTAATCCCTGGCGTGGAGCTGAGCTCCGAGATTAAAGGCAGCGAACTTCACTTTTTGGGCTATTACATCGACTGGCAGAACAAGTGGTTCAGAGATAAACTCCTCGTGTTTCAGGATGCGAGGAGAGATCGGGCGAGAAGAATAGTCGAAAAGCTCAGAAAGCTGGGGATGGACATCTCCTACGACATGGTCACCGCGTTAGACGGGAAGGTACTCGGTCGCCCCCACATTGCCCGAGTGCTGCTAGATCTCGACCATGTAAAGACGCTGGACGAAGCGTTCAAAAGATATCTGGCCCTTGGCAAACCTGCTTATGTGGAGAAGTACCAGCTATCGCCTGCAGAAGCCATCAAAATGATTAAAAGGGTAAACGGCGTTCCAGTGCTGGCCCATCCAGTTTTCGCGCACGCTGACGATATGTTCCCGGAGTTGGTTGAACTCGGCCTTTGCGGGATCGAAGTCTATCACAGCAAACATGACGCTCAAGCGACCAAGTATTACGAGCAACTGGCTCAGAAGTATGGTTTGTTGATCGTTGGGGGATCCGACTCCCATGGTTCGAAGATACCCATTGGGAACGTGCGGGTACCCTACTCCCTCGTCGAGAAGCTGAAAATGGAAAGGGATAGTATACAGGCGAAGCAGAAGAAACAGACTTCACACAATATCTGATAGGGCACATATTTAGTCAAACGGTTGTGGGACCAATTAGATCTCATAAGCCTTTTATGAGGTGCAATAACAAACCCCAAAAGTTTTAATGTATTTATTTTAAACATATGTACAGCTTGGAGCTGCAACTCTGAGCGAGGATCGGAAATGGGGTTTAAAGACAATAAGTTGGATTCGACGCTTAGCTCGCCTCTGCCAATTATTCCCAGCTCCCCACTGGCAACTCACCAGGATCTTCCTAAATCAACCACCTTCGCCACGCCAGCTTGGAGGGCAGGCTCTCTCCTCAAGCAAATGGCGTCGGCAAAATTCGCAGATTTGCATGTTCATACTAGGATCTCAGACGGAATATTCACGCCGGAAGATGCGGTCAAGCAAGCCCACAGGGCTGGGCTTGCGGCAATGGCCATAGCGGACCACGATTCGGTAGACGGCATACAAGCCGCGATTTGGGCGGGCAAAAAATATGGTGTTGAGATAATCCCCGCCGTAGAGTTGAGCTCTGGAATTGATAACCATGAACTTCACTTTTTGGGCTATTACATCGACTGGCAGAACAAGTGGTTCAGAGATAAACTCCTCGTGTTTCAGGATGCGAGGAGAGATCGGGCGAGAAAGATCGTCGAGAGACTTGGGGAGTTGGGAATGGATGTTCCCTACAATCTAGTTATCGCGTTAGAGGGGGGAGTGGTTGGCCGGCCCCATATCGCTCAAGCGATGGTTATTCGCGGTTATGTCGAGTCAATTGATAAAGCGTTTGACAAGTACCTTGGCGCGGGTAAGCTGGCTTACGTGGCGAAGTATCCATTATCGCCGGCAGGTGCGATCAAGCTGATTAAAAAG
>JAGMBM010000034.1 GCA_023129675.1 Hadesarchaea archaeon
AAAGCTGCGATATCTCTATCAAAAGAAGTTGCTGGGCACCGCGAATGCCGTCTCGCTCGCCGAGGACTTCGTCGGTGGGGATAGATTCCTCGTGATGAACGGCGACACCCTCGTCGATCAGGAGTCTTTGAACACGCTCCTGAAGCGCTACGAAGAGGTTAGCTCGAGCAAGAATTTCGGCGGCGTCATGGCTACGATTGAGGTCGAGGAGCCAGAGCAGTTCGGGATAGTTTTTCTGAAGGGAAGAAAGGTCAGCGAGATAGTCGAGAAGCCGAAGCGGATCAAGAGCAGGTTAGCGAATGCGGGCATATACGTCTTCGACCCCACAATTTTTGAGGCGATCAAGCGAACGAAGAAATCTAAGCGGGGGGAGTACGAGCTGACCACGTCGATGAAAATTTTTATCGACAGCGGCAAGGCGATTTACACTTCTCCGCTCAATTTATGGACCGATATCGGCAGGCCCTGGGACCTGTTGGTGGCCAACGAGTATTTCTCGCGGGGGGAGCGCGGCGAGATTCACGGCAAGGTCGAGGTGGGCGCTTATATCGAGGATAACGTTTACGTTGGTGAGGGCTCGCGCATCCGTTCGGGTTCCTACATTTTAGGACCAACCCACATCGGCAAGGATTGTGACATCGGGCCAAATTGCTTCATAAGGCCGTGTACAAGCATAGGCGACGATGTCAGGATAGGCAACGCCGTGGAAGTGAAGAACAGCATCATCATGGACCACACAAACATCGGGCACCTCTCATACGTGGGTGACAGCGTCATAGGCAGCAACTGCAACCTCGGGGCGGGAACGACCATCGCGAACCTGCGCCTAGACGAGAAGCCTATCAAGATGGAGGTCGGCGGCAGGGTGGTTAGCAGCGGTAGGCGAAAGTTGGGTACGATAATCGCCGACAACGTCAGGACCGGCATCAACTGCACGATAAACGTCGGCGTGAAGATCGGTCCGGATTCAGCGGTCGGACCCGGGGCGGTTGTTCACAAAGACGTTCCACCCAACACGATGGTATTCGTGAAGCCCGTCATAGTGAAAAGAGGGTGGAAACCCAAGTAGGTCTTGACATGAGCGAGCACACCCGCAAAGAACTTCGGAGGAATTACCCGAACTTGGCTGGAGAATGGGGTGGGGTAGGGACGGTCAGAATAGACGCCGTGCGGACGAGCCTCAAGGAAGCGGAGAAGGTAGCGCACAGCGTGCAGGGTTACAAGCCCACCATTATCGACTTCATCCGACGTTGCGAAAACGAGGACCAAGCGCTGGGGATAATTAATTTTCTAGAAGAGCAGGGAGAGATCGAGTCAAGCTATGCTCGGCGGTTGCGCATTCAGCTGACCGAGCGAGGGCTCAGGAGCTTCGGCAAACGAAGGAAGCTCGGCTGCTACGAGTGCGGCGAGACGGGTTGAGGATGCTTGAGTTAGGACTCGTCGGCAAGCCCAATACCGGCAAGACCACTTTTTTCAACGCGGCAACGTTAGCGAACGCCCCCGTCGCAGGCTATCCCTTCACCACCATCGACGCGAACGTGGGGGTCACCTACGTGCGAACCCCGTGCCCCTGCCGCGAGCTCGAGGTGACATGCAACCCTCAAAACTCGAAGTGCGTTGGCGGGGTTAGATATGTGCCTATCCGGATGATCGATGTCGCGGGTTTGGTCGAGGGAGCCCACATGGGGCGGGGCTTGGGCAATCGCTTTCTAGACAACCTCCGGATGGCGGCCGCGCTCGTCCACATCATCGATGCAGCTGGGTCAACCGATGCGGAGGGCAAACCCTGCCCGCCAGGTACCCACGACCCGGTTCAAGATATAGATTTCCTCGAGGTCGAGATCGCGGCGTGGTTGCGGGGCCTGCTTGTGAAGGACTGGCCCAAGTTCGCGCGCAGGGCGAAGTACGAGGAGCTCGACTTGGTCAAGGAGATAGCTGGGCGCTTGAGCGGGCTGGGCATAAAGGAAAATCACGTTGCCCAAGCTTTCCGGGAGGCTGGGGTCGATCGCTCGGATCCAGAGAGATGGTCAGACGACGACTTGCTCCACTTCGTGGCGGAGGTTCGAAAGGCGAGTAAGCCCATCATGATCGCCGCGAACAAAGCCGACGTGCCGGCGGCCGAGCCGAACATCGAGCGTTTGCGCCAGCGTGGGTACCTCGTGGTTCCGACCTGCTCCGAGGCCGAGCTCATCCTGCGGCGCGCAGGCGAGAAGGGACTCGTGCGTTACGAGCCAAGTAGCGGTAGTTTCGAGATCCTCAAGCCGGAATCTTTGAACGAGCAACAGCGCAAGGCGCTTGAGATGATTCACGCGCTGTTGGATAAGTGGGGTTCGACGGGTATCCAGCAGGTGGTGGATAAGGTGATTTATGAGCTCCTGAATTTGATCGTGGTTTACCCCGTCGATGATGAACACAAGCTTACGGACAAGAAGGGCAACGTGCTCCCGGACGCCTACCTCGTCCCCAAAGGCACGACCGCTCGCGAGTTCGCGTACGTCATTCACACTGACCTCGGTGAGTCTTTCATCCATGCGATAGATGCGCGGACGAAGCGGAGGCTTGGGGAAGATTACGCGCTCAAGGGAGGAGATGTGATCAGGATAGTCGCGGCGAAAGGCAGGTGAACGGTTGAAAATTGTCCTCATAAATCCGGACACCGGACGAGCGGAGCGAATAGAGAACGAGGCGGCTTGGCCCCCTCTTGGGTTGCTCTACATCGGGGCCGTGTTGCAAAATGCGGGGCACGAGATCAAAGTTATCGATAACGCGAGGGTTCAGCTACCGGTCGAGAAAGTCGTCGAAGGGGTGAAGCGAGAGGACCCAGAGGTAGTCGGGATAAGCGCCCTAACTCCAACTTTCAAGCAGGGTGTAAAAATCGCGAGCGCCATCAAGACCGAGATCCCCGACGTGAAAATTGTTTTCGGAAATTATCACGCCACGTTCACCTACGAAAGGTTGCTGACGAAGTACCCCATCGTCGACTACGTCGTACTGGGCGAAGCTGAATATACCTTCCTAGAACTCGTCGACGTGCTGGAAAAGAACGGGGAGGCAAAAAGGGTGAAAGGAATAGCTTTCAGGCACGATGGCGAGGTCGTCAAAACGCCGCCAAAGCCGTTCATCCAAAATCTCGACGAACTCCCCCCTCCCGATCGAACGCTGTTGGAGCAGGTGTATCATTCTGAGCTGGTGGGGGTACTCGGGAGCAGCGGAAAGTTCACCACCATGTTGACTTCACGGGGCTGCCCCTACAACTGCAGGTACTGCGCTTGCTCGGCCTTCTCGCAGCGAAAGGTCAGGTTCAGGTCTCCGGAGGCTGTTGTCGCTGAGATGGAGCATCTGCAGGGGGAAGGTTACGAGGAAGTTGGATTCGTCGACGATAATCTGCTCTTGGACAGACACAGGATGGAAAAAATTTGTGACCTGCTGAGGGAGAAGGGGATTAAACTCAACCTCTGGGCGGAGGGGCGGGTCGATCAGGCATCGCGCGAGATGTTGCGCAAGTTTGCACGCGTTGGCTGCAAGACGATTTATTTCGGGGTGGAGAGCAGCAGCCAGAAGGTCTTAGATTACTACGGGAAAAATATTTCACCCGAACTCAGCCGAAAGGCCATGCGCAACTGCAAAGAGGCAGGCATCGAGAATGTTATAGGTTCTTTCATCGTTGGTGCTCCTATCGAGACTAGAGAGGACGTCAGGCGGACCTTCGTCTTCGCCTTAAACCTGAAGGGTATGGACTTCCCACAGATGAACGTCCTCATGCTCTCACCCGGAATGGACCTATGGGACACGGCGGCGCGCGAGGGCCATCTCGATGAAGAAAAATGTTGGGAGGAGGCATTCGCGGCAGTCAGCGTTTACCCTTCCTACCTAAAAGAGGAAGAGCTTTGCAGGATGATTGATCGCTTTTACGCGGAGTTCATCAAGCGCCCGACGTTTTTGACCCTGCAGTTGTTGAAGACGATGCGCAGCAAGTACCGCTTGAAGATCATCTTGGCGAACCTCAGGGCTAGGACGAGCTTTAAGGCGACCTTTCGACAGCTCACGGGTGGATGAAGCAACCCGCGCATCTATAAGATAGTTTCGCCTAGTTTCTTCAAACGTGTGGGGAATTAATTTGGTAAAAATTTTGGTCGCGGACCCCATCCACGAGGACGGCGTCAATGCGTTGCGAGAGTTCGCGGAGGTTGGGGTGGCCACGGGCATGGCGCCAGCCGAGCTACTCTCAAGGCTTAATGGGTGCGAGGTGTTGGTGGTGCGGAGCGCGACGAAAGTCACCAAGGAGGTAATCGACGCCGGCAAGCAACTCAAGGTAATTGCTCGAGCCGGGGTGGGGCTTGATAACATAGATGTCAAAGAAGCCGAGGCGCGGGGGATCAAGGTGCTCAACGCCCCCGAGGCCCCGACCGTCGCAGTGGCGGAACTTGTGCTCGCGCACATGTTGGCTTGGGCTAGGCATTTGCCCCCCGCGGATTCGAGCATGAAGGCGGGCAAGTGGGAGAAGGCGCAACTCATGGGTAGCGAGCTTCGTGGAAAGACCCTCGGCATCGTCGGCACTGGACGCATAGGTCGAGAGGTTGGTTATAAGGCGAAGGCATTCTCGATGAACTTGCTTGCTTATGATATTAGGCGGAGCCCCGAATTTGTCGAGCAAACTGGCGCAAAATACGTTGACCTAGACATGTTGTTCAGAGAATCCGATTTCGTGACGCTGCACTTGTCGTTGGTGCCAGAGACCAAACACATGGTGAGTAAGCGAGAGCTCGAGCTGATGAAATCGACAGCGGTATTAATCAACACTTCGCGCGGCGGGGTCGTTGATGAGGGAGCGCTTACCGAAGCGCTGCGGACGGGGAAAATCGCCGGGGCCTGCTTGGACGTTTACGAGCGGGAGCCGCCCCACGACAGCCCACTGCTTAAGCTGCCGAACGTCGTGCTCACGCCGCACCTCGGGGCTTCGACGCGCGAGGCGCAGCGAGACGCGGCGATAATCATAGCCAAAAAAATAAAAGAAGCGCTCGTCACGTAGGGGTGTTCGGATGTACAGATACCTAAGAAAAGGACAGGGGTCAGCTGAGTTGCGTGAACTCATGCGTAGGCGAATGAGGGATTGGCGACGTGGCCCAACAATAGTGCGGGTCGAGCGCCCAACCAGGCTGGACCGCGCTCGGGCGCTGGGCTACAAGGCGAAGCAGGGTGTAGTCGTCGTTCGAGCGCGGGTGCGGAAGGGCGGGCGGCGGAAGGTGCGCCCTCGACGGGGGCGAAGGCCGAAGCGCATGGGAGTTCGCAAGCTCGTGCCCAAGAAGAGTATCCAACTGATTGCGGAGGAGCGGGCAGCTCGAAAATACCCGAATTTAGAAGTGTTAAACTCCTACCCGCTCGGCTCCAACGGCACCCACGAGTATTTCGAGGTGATCATGCTCGATCCGAATCACCCGGCGATTCTGAGTGATCCTCAGCTTGGGTGGGTAGCCGGTGAGGCGCACCGTGGGCGGGTTCATCGCGGGTTGACGCGGGCCGGGAGGAAGGCGCGTGGACTACTCCACAAGGGCAAGGGTTAGAACTCGCCAGAGCGATTGAAGTGATAGCCGATGGGATTCCCATTCAGGAATGCGATCGTGAGCACATTCGCACATGCGACCGAGGACGAGCAGCGCGTGCTCAGCGTTTTGGGAACTCTGCTACCTGAGGGGGTCGGAGTCCGTCAGTCGAAGCTCGAAGGCCACCACGGCAACCCAATTATAAACTTGGAGGTAAAGGTTGGGCAGAAGAAGCTTCTGCGCGAGCTCTGGCAGCGTGTCTTAACAAAGCTGCGTGCAGGTGAGTTGAAAAAGCTCGGCAAAATTGTGCCTGAGAGAGTCGATGAGAATTGCTTTTTTTATCTAAGGTTCGACAAGCAGCTAGCGCATGCCGGTGAACTGGTGCTCACCGGCAGCGGCGATGCTATTCATCTCAGACTGAAGGTCGCAGCCTATCCAGCCAAGCGTGAGGTTGCGGTCAAGTTACTTGAGAAGTTCATAGGGGCTGAATCCGGATGAGGCAGAGGCGTAGGTACATAGCTTTTGAGCTCATCGGTGGCGAGGCCGGTAAAGGCGATATCATGCGAGCGATTGGTTACACCATTTACACCTACAATCCAGCATTCGATCGGGGGATGCTCAAGCTGGTTTTTCACGATGTCAGCTCGCGGCGGGGTTTGTTGCGCTGTGGGCATAGACAGGTTGGCGAGCTCAGGGTGGCGATGGCAAGCATTAAAAAAATTGGTGGTAGAAAAGCATCGCTTGTGATTTTGGGAGTTTCAGGTACACTTAGGGCAGCGAAGAGGAAGTTCTTGGTGCCCGCTTAACCAAAGTATTATAAATGTCCCCGCTTTAGAAACAATAGTCACAATTATCAACAAGGTGGAAATACATGGCATTTATGCCGCCCGGAGCGGGCTACGACAGGGCAATCACCGTATTTAGCCCTGACGGTAAGCTCTTCCAGGTTCAGTACGCCCAAGAGGCTGTGAAGCGGGGTCTAACAGCCCTGGGCATCAAGGTAAACGAAGGCGTGGTTTTGGCTGCGGAAAAGAGAATTCGGAGTAAGCTGGTGGAGGAAGTGTCGATTGAGAAGATATTCCAGGTGGACGAGCATATCGGAGCTGCAGCTTCTGGGCTGATCGCTGACGCTCGCGTGCTGATCGATCACGCGCGCCTCGAGGCGCAGATCAACCGCTTGCGTTACGATGAGCCGATTAGCGTGCAGGCGCTGGCGAAGCGCATCGGCGACATCAAGCAGCTCTACACCCAACATGGGGGCGTCAGGCCCTTCGGGGCTAGGCTGCTGATTGCCGGCGTCAACGCGGAGAGCGCTCACCTTTTCGAGACCGATCCTAGTGGCGTCGTTGCAGCATACAAATCCCAAGCGATAGGGGGTGGGGCCCCCACGGTCATCGAGTTTCTCGAGCGTCGCTACGACGAGAAGATGCCTCTCAATGACGTAGTTACCCTCGCTCTTGAGGCGCTTCGGGCTGTAATCGAGGGGGAGCTCAGCCCCGAAAAGGTGGAGATGGTAGTCATCCCGAGCGAGACTAAGCGTTTTGAGAAGCTTAGTTTCGAGGATTTGTCTAAACACATAAAGCGAATGGGACCCAAGCCGCCAGCCAAGCCCGCCAAGGAGTAGCGGGGTTATGGTAAGGCTTGAGGACGCAGTCATTGCGAGGTTGTCCAGTCAGGGCACGGTTTTTGAAGTGCTTGCCGACCCCGAGTTGGCCCTCGCCCTAAGAAAGGGAGAAGAGATAGACATGCACCGTGTGCTCGCCAGCGATAAAATTTTCAAGGACTCCAAAAAGGGCGAGGCGGCCTCCGAAGAAATGATGAAGAAGGTTTTCGGCACACTCGACGCGTTCAAAATCGCCGAACAGATAATCCGGAAGGGTGAGGTCCAAATGACCACCGAGCAGCGCCGCAAGATGCGTGAGCAGCGGCGGAGGCAGGTGGTGACGCTCATCTCGAGGCGGGCCATAAACCCCCAGACGGGGCTACCCCATCCACCCGCGCGGATCGAGAGTGCACTAGCTGAGGCTAAGGTACATGTCAACGAGTCCAAGAGCGCCGAGGAGCAACTCCCCGGCATCATAAAGGCACTGCTGCCGATCATCCCCCTAAAATTCGAGACGCGAAGAATCGCAATCAAGATTCCCGCGAGCTACACGGGTAAGGCCCACCAGGTGGTGAGAGACTTCGCCACCGTCAAGCAGGAGCAGTGGCTTAACGATGGCTCCTGGGCGGCGGTCGTGGAGATCCCCGCTGGCATCCAGGGGGAGTTCTTCGACAAGCTCAATAATCTGACTCGAGGAGAGGTAGAGACCAAGGTGTTATAAATGCTCTACATCCAAAATCGCGAGCTGGTCGTACCCGGACAGCTGATCGCCGAGGGAGGCTACAATGTGCGCGAGGGCGCGTATCGGGAGGGCAAGCAGGTTTACGCATCGGTCGTGGGGCTCGCGGACCTGCGCGGGCAAGATATCCGTATCATCCCCCTGCAGGGGCGCTACATCCCGAAGCCTGGCGATGTCGTAATAGGGGTGGTCGTGGATTCCTACTACTCGGGCTGGATCCTCGACATGAACTCACCCTACATGGGAAATCTCTTCGTCTCAGATTTGCTGCGACGAAAGGTCGACCTCGTCCGCGAGGACATCAGCCAATATCTCGGCATGGGGGACGTGGTAGTTGCGAATGTCAAAGACGTCGATGAGCGGATGCGCGTCCAGCTTGAGGCGGGCGAGCCTGGGATGGGTCGGGTCAAGGGGGGCAAACTCGTCGAGGTCTCGCCCGCGAAGGTCCCCCGCGTGATCGGGCGAAAGGGCTCAATGCTCAACACCCTCCAGGATGTCGGCGAGTGCAGGTTGAGGGTCGGGCAGAACGGGCGAATAATGATTTGGGGAAAGAACCCGCGCATGATTAACGCCGTTGTCGAGGCCCTGCTCATGATCGAGCGCGAGGCGCATATCTCCGGCTTGACCGATAGGGTGCACCTCATGCTTGAAAAGATAAAATCCGAAGGAGGGGAATGAATGAAAAAACCTGAAAAACTAATCGTGAACGGCGAGCGGCTCGATGGTCGCGCGCCGGATGAGTTGAGGCCGTTGAAGATAGAGGCAGGGATTTTGGAGCGAGCTGATGGGTCGGCATACGTCGAGCTTGGGGCTAATAAGGTACTCGCGGCGGTCTACGGGCCGCGGGAGATGCATCCACGCCACCGTCAGCAGCCGGATACAGCGGTGCTGCGATGTCGCTACAATATGGCCCCGTTCTCGGTGGACGAGCGGAAGCGCCCCGGGCCCGATAGGCGCTCGGTGGAGATATCAAAGGTGACGCGGGAGGCGCTCGAGTCCGTGCTGTTTCTTGAGCTCTACCCCCGCTCGGTAATAGATGTCTTCATCGAGGTCCTACAGGCGGACGCGGGGACACGTACCGCAGGCATAAACGCTGCGGCCGTGGCACTAGCGGATGCGGGCGTTCCGATGCGCGATATGGTCTCATCGGTTGCAGTAGGGAAGATAGACGATACAATAGTGCTCGACCTGACCAAGGATGAGGATCAGTGGGGAACGACGGACATGCCAATAGCGATGGTGCCTAGGAAGAAGCTGATCACATTACTGCAGATGGACGGCCACTTCACCAAGGAAGAGTTTGAGCAAGCCCTGGACCTCGCATTTAAGGCATGCGAGCAGATATACGGGATGCAACGGCAAGCCCTAAGAGAGAAGTATGCGATTAAACAGGAGGAATGAAGCATGTACGAAATAGTTTCAAGCGTCAGGCGAGATTATATCGCCGACCTCGCGCGCGAAGGCAAGCGAATAGATGCACGGACGTTGAATCAGTTTCGAGAGGTTTCGGTCGAGGTCGGTCCGATCAAGAGCGCCCAAGGCTCAGCTCTTGTAAAGGTAGGCAAAACGCAGGTGATAGCAGGCATTAAGGTTGAACACGCTGAGCCGTTCCCCGATAAACCAGATAATGGAATGCTGATCGTTAACGCCGAACTCCTGCCTTTAGCATCGCCTACTTTCGAACCAGGGCGGCCCAATGAAAACGCAATTGAGCTAGCTCGTGTGGTCGACCGAGGCATACGTGAGTCAAACGCTATCGACTTGGATAAGCTGGTGATAAAATCCGGTGAGGACGTCTGGGCGGTCTTCATCGACATCTATGTGCTTGACCACGACGGGAACTTGATCGACGCCTCGGCGCTCGCGGCGATAGCAGCGCTCCTGAACGCGAAGCCGCTCGAGGACGAGGCGTGGACGCTGCCAGAGTTTCCAATCCAAAAAAGGCCCGTGACGGTAACCGTGGCGAAGATTAACAACAAGCTTATAATCGACCCCTGTCTGGACGAGGAAGGCGTAATGGACGCACGCATATCCATAGCGACGATTGAGGACGGCAGCATATGCGCGATGCAAAAGGGCGGCATCGGGTACTTCCTGCGGGAGGAGCTGGAGCAGGCTTACGAGATGGCCCGGGCGGAGGGAGCGGAGCTTAGAGCAAAACTGGGGTGAACGTGTGCCTCGGGCAAAGAAAGTCGGCTCCACGGGGGGGCTTGGTCCGCGTTATGGCACGAAGATACGAAAGCTCGTGCTTGAGGTGGAGCGCAAGCTCCGGCAGCGCTACAGGTGCCCGAACTGTGGGGCGGTAAAAGTCAAGCGTGTGGGCACCTCGATTTGGCAGTGTGGGCGTTGTGGAGCGAAGTTTGCTGGCGCGGCATATTCACCATCAGCGCTGGCCGCAGTGCCGAAGGGGGCGACACCGGTCGAGGCGGAGGAGGGCTAGATGTTGAGGTGCAGCAATTGCGGAAGGCAAATAGAGAAACTCCCTGAAGGGCGCGTGAGATGCCCCCACTGTGGGTCCCGCATGTTATTTAAACCCCGCCCCGAGGTGGTCCGTAAAGTCAGGGCGAGGTAGATGCTAATCTCCACTTCTAGGCGCCCAGGACACCGCACGAGAATTTTATGCAGGGAACTCACACGGGTTCTTCCGAATGCGACCTATGTGCCGCGCGGGGCAAAAACAATAAGTAAACTGGCCTCGCTCGCCAGCTCGCTCGGTCACGATCGCGTGATGGTTGTGAATAGCCTCGCGGGGCGACCCAGGGAGCTACGGTTTCTGGCCGTTGGCCAAGGCTGGCGATGGCTCGACGCGCGGGTTGAGTTGGGTGAGGTCAAGCTCCAGCGAGACCTCGGGCAGAAGGCCAAACTCGAAGGGACAAAATTATACGCTGAAAGCCAAAAGGCGCGGAATCTTGCAAATTTTCTCAGTGAGTTATTAAACTTACCCATCTTGGGTGAGCTGCCAAATGCCGGGGGAGTTGTCCTGATAACTTCTGACGATGAGCTTCAGCTGCAATTCCAGCTCAGGCCGAGCTCCGAGGCAATTGGGCCGGTACTCCAAATAGCGAGTTTCGGGCGATTGCATGGTGAAAGCGAAGCGGGCTAACGCGAGCATCGAGTTCGCTTTCAAGAGCGCGCGCGAGGCTGGGGCAGTGCAGCGGGCGCTCAGGCCCGATGAAGCGTTGCCAGCTTCGACGCGGTGCAGGGCGAGCATTCGACGCAGGAAAAACGTTTTATGTCTGCGGATAGATGCAGAAGATACAGCAGCCCTACGCGCGGCGCTGAATTCGTTCCTCAGGTGGGCGATCGTCGCGCGCGATGTGATCGAATCAAGGAGAAAATAAATGGAAAAGCTATCACCTCAGCTGCGCCATCAGCTCGCGCAGTTTCGGCAGGCCCAGCAGCAGGCCCAAGTGTTGATGACGCAACGACAGCAGCTCGAGCTACTCTTACGGGAGACCGAGCGGGCCCTCGAGGAGCTAGGGAAACTCCAAGAGGGCGCCACGGTCTACAAGAGCGTGGGGACCATCTTGGTCAAGTCGGAGCGGGAGGAGCTTAAAAAGAGCTTGGGTGAGCAGAAGGAGACCCTCGACCTGCGAATTAAAACGCTCGAGCGCCAGGAGGAACGTATCGTCCAGCGCCTGCGAGAGATGCGCGAGAAGCTCGAGGGGACCCTCAAGGGTAAGCAGCCTAGCGAAGAGGCGGCTTAGCTTAAGTGAAATCATGAAGGAGCTGGCTAATTTTTTGGCAGGGGCTGCCGAGCGTGGGCAGCAAATCCTAGTGCTATGCCACCATAATGCCGACCCCGATGCTGTCGCCAGCGCGATTGTGCTCGCCGAGGTCCTCAATCGCTTGGGCGCAAGGGCCAAAGCTGGGGTTTCTGAGAGCCTCGGTCTCATCGCCCAGATCCTCCTGAGGGCGTTCAGGCGGGAGATCGCGATAAACCCCCCGTTGGAAGCAGATCTCGTTGTGCTCGTCGATACCTCAAGCTTGGAGCACCTCGGCAAGCTTGGGGAACAACTCGAACAAAAGGCGCCAAAACTAGTGGTGATTGACCACCACCGCCCGGTCGAGGCGATGAAACAACTGGCGAGCTTTTATTTCGTCCAAGAGGAGTTTGCATCCGAGTCGGAACTTATCCTGCAGCTCGTTCAGGAGCTAGACGCAGAGTTGACTCCGGAGGGGGCATCCTTGTTACTTGCAGGCATCATAAGCGACACCGCTCACTTCAGGCTCGCGAAGGATCAAACCTTCGAGGCAGTCAACTCCCTCATAAAGGCAGGTGCCAACTACAGGCACGTGCTGGGGGTGCTGAGGCTGCCCGAGGATCCCTCGAAGCGGGTCGCGATGCTGAAGGCCGCGCAGCGGGTGGAGCTGCGTCGGATTCACGGGCGATTGGTCGTCTTCTCTGAGCTGGGGTCCTTCGAGGGCGACGCGGCGTCGATGTTGGTGCGAATCGGGGCAGATGTGGCGATCGTTGGTTCGGAAGAGAAAGGCAGGATAAGGCTTAGCGGACGTGCACGCCAAGAGATCTTGAAGACGACAGGACTTCATTTGGGTGAGCTCATGGAGGAGCTCGGGAAGCAATTTGGGGGCAGCGGGGGCGGACACGCGGGCGCCGCGAGCATGAACGGCGAGGGAAAGCTGGAGGAAGCCAAAAAATATCTGTTCAAGACCCTTCAACAGAAGTTGAAACCGAAGGAATGATCGGATGGTACTTTCTGCTCGTGAGCTTGCAGAGCTCGAGCGTGCGGGCTACCGATTCGTCGGCAAACACAAACACGGCGCGGTCAAAGTCTGTCATTGGACGCGAAAAAGCTTGCTCGAGCGAGGCTCTTGCTACAAAGAGAAGTTCTATGGGCGAGAGCTTGGCATGCGAAGCCATCGCTGCCTGCAGTTCACACCTAGCTTGCCGTTTTGTGACCACCGTTGCATTTACTGTTGGCGGAACATCAACGTGACCCACTCGAACTGGGTTGGCGAGGTTGATGAGCCGGCAGATATTTTGGACGGAGCAATTTCAGCGCAGAGAAAGCTGCTTAGCGGGTTCGGCGGCAACCCAGATGTCAACAAAAAGAAGTTCGAGGAGGCTCAGGAGCCAAAACACTGTGCGATTTCTTTAGCTGGTGAGCCGACCATCTATCCCAAAATAAATGAATTAGTTGAGGAGTGTAGCAGGCGAGGAATGACGAGTTTTTTGGTTACAAATGGCATGCACCCAGAAGTCTTGGAACACCTCGCTGAGCCCACACAGCTTTACATCTCGGTCGTTGCCCCCGATCTCGAAACCTACGAGGCGGTTTGCCAACCAACCGTTCCCGATGGCTGGGGGCGGCTGAACCGGAGTCTCGAGCTTATGTCATCATTCACGTGCAGAAGAGTCATCCGTCTGACGCTGGTCAAGGGGCTCAACCTTAAGGATGCACCCGGATACGCAAAGTTCATCGAAAAAGCCGCGCCAGATTTTATCGAGGCGAAAAGTTACATGTGGGTTGGGTACTCGCGCAAAAGACTAGCTCTGGAGAACATGCCCCTGCACGGCGAGATCAAAGAGTTTTCTGAGGCTCTGGCACGCGAAACGGGCTACAAGTTGGTTGATGAGTCCAAAGTCAGTCGCGTCATCTTGCTGAAGGGCTAAGCAGCGTGTTCTAGGTTATAAAAAAGAAGTGTAACCGACCCGCTCCGGCATTGCTGGGTCGGCTAACTTCCTCTCAAGTTCCCCAGTAATTTCTCTCGCCATCTCTGCCGTACGTTTTCAGCGAACTGCTCCCAGTTTTCGAGGATGTTCTCCCAAGCTCCTTCCTCGATGAGTTCTTGTTTGAGTTCCTGCCATCTCTCTCTCCACTGCATCCATTGACCCGTGAATTCTGGCTCCCATTCGCTGGCATGTTCGAGGATCAGCTTTGCGTTGCGGAGGTGCATTATCGCGGCATGAATCAGTCCTAGTGCTTTCCTGAGCTTCTCCCCTTCATATGCAGTCACAGCTCTATCCTTGTGTTTAGTCGCCACTTCAACGAGCTGCCTTACCGCTCGCACACCGTGCGTATTTTCTGGTGCCCCCTCAAGCATCGCCTGAACTTCGGCAAACAGGTTTTCGAACTCATTCTCCTTTTCTTCGAAGCTTCGTGCCACGATTGGAATTGGCCTCACGATGGTGATGTCGACCTCGATGTTCACCGTGACATCCACATCAACTAGCATGTTGTCGATGTCGAAGTATATGTTGACAGGTCTTATTATTCGCGCCCTGTG
>JAGMBM010000035.1 GCA_023129675.1 Hadesarchaea archaeon
CTTCGGGCAAGTCATCCTTAAGGCCCTCACACAGCTCCTTGGACAGCCTCAATTGCACTCTGCCAATCCCAAGCATTCGACCTTGCATCCATTGTATTTCCTCTCGCTCAGCCTCGACATCTCCGGGTGCGACAGCATGCATCTTTTCCACGAACTCTTCTAAGATTTTCTTATACCCTATGCCCTTTCCTCGGTCGACCAAGCGAGCATATTCACCCCAGCGCTCCCTCATTTGGTCATCATCTCCAACCATTCGGATCCGCTCGCCCAAGCGCTCGAGCCCGTAAAGTGGATGGTCTGGGTCGACATCTGCCACGTCAACTATCACAGGCGTCGCCACAGCCGCGCCCGTCGATGCAGCGATGACTATCACTACTGCAAGCGCCGCCACGCCTTTTTGGTCAAGCCTTCGCATTTTTCTCACCTTTTTTGGGTTCGGGTTGAGCTCCCCACGCCGCCCCTATCGCGCGCGCGGTTCATCGATTTTCACATAAATCTTTGGAAAGGGGGGTATTTACCGAGTCTCCAAAAACCGTCCTATCTCCATTCAGCTCTGGATTCAAAAGCCGATTTGCAAGTTAAAAACCAATTATTTTCCCCCTTATCGTTCAAATAGCCCTAATAATCCTGATTTTTGATTTTGGACCCATTTACTTCGAAAGATTTATGTTGCTCAATACGTTCAAAACTATGGTCGGTCGATGACAATTCGAGAGGCTTTCGGCATCGTGGCATTGGTCGTGGTGCTCCAACTTTGCCTAGGCCTGCTCCTCTACGGGCCGCTCAAGCCTGCACCGGGCCTTGAACTCTCGGCGATCGTGGTTGCGATCGGGATGATGGCAGCGGTCGCCGGTGGAATCGCGGCGGTTCTCGTTTTCCTCTTCAAACGCTACGCTTCCGAGCGGACCTTGCGGGTGGCGTTGATGACCCTCACCGATGATGAGCGTCGCGTCTTCGAGTCGATCCTGCGGTCGGGCGGCGAGGCCCGTCAGGACAAGCTCAGGCGGGAGCTCGACATGTCGAAGTCCAAGTTGAGTGCCCTCGTAAACAACCTCGAGCGGAAGCACACGATAACGAAGGCGCGTTATTTTAAGACAAATATTTTGAGGGTGAGCGAGGAGTTCGGGGGCGGTGGGTGAAGCTGGAGCTTCTTCTCCTTAGTAGGGTGATTAGAGTTCGTTTGTCGCTGTTACCTACATACTTCCATTCGCAAGCCTTGAATAGGTCGGCTGCCTAGGTAGATGAGGGGTAGAGTTGAGGGAAATGCTTGAACGAATGCGCAAGCACTTCGATGCCCAAGGGGAGCTCCGGGAGCGGGTACTCGACGCCTCGCGAGAGGTCATCAGGGCTTCCGCCCGGGCTATAGCCGCGACTCATCGGGGGGACCGATCGAGCGCCGACGAACTCTTAACGAATGCTCGCGATGCACTTGCAACTCTCACGGAAGCCGTGAAAGCTGAGCCCCACTTGGCTGATTCAGGCATCATCCTCTCGGCTTACCAGGAATACGGTGAAGCAATGGTAGTTCAGGCACTAATCCGGGATGGAAAACTATTGACGCCCGAGGAGCTTAGCATCCCCTACAAACCCTACCTCGCGGCCCTCGCCGATGCCGCGGGTGAGCTCAGGCGGCACACGCTTGACTTGATAAGGGCAGACGAGGTTGATCGAGCGGAGCAAGCGCTCAAGTTCATGGAGGAAATCTTCGAGCTGCTTATGGAGTTCGACTACCCGGACGCTATTTTACCCGGGATGAAGCGGAGGCAGGATATGGTCCGGCGGGTGCTGGAGAAGACCCGCGGTGACCTGACGATTGCGCTCAGGCAACAAAGGCTTGAACGGGCGCTTGAACGCGTCAAGTGGGAGAAAAAGTAGGTTAATTATTATTTTCGGCGGCGCCATATCACCAAAATAGCTTAAACGCTGTTCTTTAGAATAAAATTCGGGGAAAAGATAAAGTTCTTTTACTCAAAAAGAAAGAACGAAAGATTGCAAGAGATATATAGTTGGGGAAAAGATGAAGTTCGATATAAGAAAAATTAAAGAGGAAGCGAAGAAGGACTACGAAAAAGCTTGGTTAGAAACAGCACGGCTCCTGAAAACAAGAGGCAAGTTTTTCACCTTAATTAAAAAGCCGAGTCA
>JAGMBM010000036.1 GCA_023129675.1 Hadesarchaea archaeon
TTATCTCCCAACGATAGTCGATGTTAATGAAGTACGGCGCCAATATGGTCCTGAAGCGCTAGTGATCCTAGACAGAGTATTCTTCCTAGCAAGTCTTGACCGGCCCGATATTGGAATAAGCAAAAATAAACTCGGGAAAATAAATGATATAATCGCCGGGTTCACAAAAGTAGAAAAATTGAAGGAAATTTTTAGAAAATACAAAAAGGCAGAAATCAGCTCCGATGATTTGATTGAGGTAATGGTCAAGGAGCTTGATGTAGGGGAGGTGCAAGCCACTAAACTCATCTCAGAAGTTTTTCCTGAGTTTAAGGCGTTGAAGCCACTCCCAACTAACTTGACTTTAAGATCTCACACCACTTCTCTTTGGTTTCCGGTCCTTTCTGAAATGATCAAACGTGAGCCCCTACCCTTACAACTCTTCTCGATCGGTCAAAAGTTTAGAAGGGAGCAGCGACTTGACCCGACGCATCTCTATGAGTCATGG
The DNA here is from genome assembly GCA_023129675.1 of Hadesarchaea archaeon. Lineage (GTDB taxonomy): Archaea > Hadarchaeota > Hadarchaeia > Hadarchaeales > Hadarchaeaceae > DG-33. The sequence goes on from JAGMBM010000036.1 coordinate 488, forward strand.
ACAGCCTCGGTGGTCATCGTTGCTGAAAAGATAAGCCTTGAAGATGGGGAGCGAATAACTCGAGAAATATTGAGCAAGCTGGGATTCGCAGAGGTGAAGTTCTCGATGAAAGCCGCAACCTCGAAGTACTACGCACCGCGAACGGAATTCGAGGTGTTTGTCAAGCACCCTCGCACGGGAGAGTACCTTGAAGTCGGCAATGCTGGTTTTTACAGCCCAGTGGCGCTGAGCAATTATGATATCGCTTTCCCCGTCTTCAACCTCGGTATAGGGCTCGAGCGCGTGCTGATGATTAAGACCGGTGAGGCGGACATGCGCGTGCTCGTCTACCCTTACCTTTACAAGCCAGCCGAGTTTTCGGACGCGCAATTGGCTAAAATGATCAAGCTCGAGCGCGCGCCCGAGAGCGAGGTAGGACGAGAGATCGCTGCATCAATCGCGCGCGTGGCCGAGCGGCACGCCGACGAGCCAAGCCCGTGCGAGTTTCCAGCTTTCGAAGGCAAGTTGCTGGATCGGCAGGTGGTGGTCAAGGTGATCGAACCAGAGCGTGGCACGAAGCTCATCGGGCCGGCAGGATTCAACGAAGTCTATGTTTATGGGGGAAACATCGTCGGGGTTCCTCCAAAGGGATGGGAGCAAGATGAGTTTTTGAATGAAGTTCGGACCAAGGGTACTTCGACCGGCATCCGATACATCGATGCTTTTGCAGCACTCGTGGCGAGCGAGATCGAGCGAGCTGCTCGCGGAGGCAAACGCCAGGTCAAGGTTCGTGTGAGAAACGTGAAGCTTCCGAGTGACATTAATTTAGCGATCGAGGAGGCAGCGCAGCGCTACGTCACCTCGAACAAGAAGCGCATTGACGTGCGCGGGCCAGTTTTCATAACGGTGGTCGCTGAGTTCAGCTAGTTTTGAAAAGATTTCTGAGTTTTTTCATCCCCTTTCGGCCCGTTTCCAGTGGGTGCTTGGGGTTCCAAAGTTCAGCTATCAGCAACCCACCGTAGTTTATCGCTCGCAAGGCCTCAACTACGGGTTTGAAATTGATATCGCCATCACCCGGCGGCAGGTGATCATCGTCCTTGCCGTGGTTGTCGTGCACATGCACATGAACCAGATGTTCGCGCAGGCCCTCGATGGCTTCAGCGATCGCTAGCCCGGTAGCCTTCCCTCCGGCTCTTCGTTCGGCCAGATGGGCGTGTCCGATGTCGAACGCCACTTTGGCCCCTTCAAGCTCGAGCACGAGTCGCTTGAGTTCTTCGACGGTCGATGGGTAAGTGGCGAGCTGCCCACCTGCATTCTCGAGAGCCAGGGTCACGCCTCGATCTCTCGCGTAGGGTAGGCATTGCTCGAGAAACCTGCGATATCGTCGTTTTGCCCCCTCCAAGAAATCCTTGGCCTCTGGGACGGGGCACCTCCCCCAATGGAGCACGACGATCTCCCCTCCGAGCGCGCGGCAGGCATCAATGCTCCGTCCGACCTGCTTGAGCGTCAGCTTCTGGAGCTCGCGGTGATGACTGGCCGGATTCAAATCCCAGAAGCTCCCATGCACCGAAACCCGGAGCCCATGAGCATCGAGGAGTTCCTTTATACCAGAGAGCTTGCGCTGGTCGTAGTCGGGCGGGAAGTGCGGGGCATCGTAGATTATTTCAACGCATTCCGCGCCAAGCTTCGCTGAAAACTTGACAATGTCATCGATGGAGGCATTTGGAAACAGCAGGGAGGAGAGTCCTAGTTTCATCGTGTTGGGTTTGGATAGTTTTATCTTATCAAACTCCTGCAAAATTCTAAATTGTTTTTAAGGTCTTCCTCGGATGCGTAAACCCTTTTTCTTGTATAGAAAGTTTCCAAGACAACATATCTGCAACTTGTCTTTTTAATTGCCCTAATGATATTTTCAAAATTCAAGTTCCCTTTTCCAATAACAAAGTGATCTATTGGTTTCAAGTTGTCTCCAAGTAAGCAATCGTGGAGGTGAACGGTCAAAACACGATCTTTGAAAAGGTCGAGCCAATCATCTATCTCCAGTTTTTCGCCTGACCCCCCTTTCGCATGTTGAATTTCCCATTTAGATACAACAGCGTGACCAACGTCGAAGCAAAAATTTAGGGCACTGATATTATCTAGAAGAAGCTTGATATCACTTGGACGCCCGAAGAGGCGGCTAGGATTATTTTCAATCGTAACCGGAAAACTTCTCCCAAAATTTACTATCGTGCGGGTCGTTTCTAACGCTTTATTAAAAATTTTTCTCCTGATTTCTTCGAAGCTAGAAGTTGTAATGTGTCCGATTTGATGAAAGTTGAAATACAGAGGATTAAACCCTTCCGCAAATTTTAAGCATTTTTCGTAAATCTTCAGGCAAGCATCGGAAATCTCATCCCTTGGATGGAAGATAACTTTCCCAGACCAAGGTCCGTGGAATGATATTTCTAATCCATACTCTTCCTTTAGTTTTTCCAACAATCCTATCTCCTCACTTGTCAGTTGATCCGGCCAAGGGTAGTCCAAGGAAAGTTCGATAAAGTCAAATCCCAGCCTGCGTGCCTTTTCAAATGTAGGCCGTAGGGGTCTATCCCCATACCAGACACTTGTCGCAAATTTCATGGTTCAAAATCTGGGATTGGACCTTAAAAATTCGCCTAGTGGGCGGCAATGTCAGTGAGATTTCATCGCCCGCGTGGCGAGTTCGTGGGCGGCTCGCAAAGGTTCCGGCAGACGAAATCCTCGTGTCGTTTCAAGCGCAATCCGAATGGCCGTTTTGAGCGAAAGTCCGTGGCCGATGCTCACGTATACCGGCCTGTTGGAGGGCTGCGTTCGAAGCACGGCTCCTATGATTTCCCCGTTATCTTTGAGTAGCGAGCACGCGCCGCGTTCCCGCTTCGGCTCTTCAGCCCTCCCGCACAATCTGTTCTTAGCTACCCCTAACGTCGGCTTGTTCAGCGTCACCCCAAGGTGGCATGCCAGACCGGCTCGGCGGGGGTGCGCTAACCCTTGAGCACCCACCATGTAAACATCCGCATCCATACCTTCGACTGCCTTCAGCATCCCCTCGAGCTCTCGAAAGGCCAGAAAGGTCGGGATGTATGGGAACCTCATCCTGACTCCGACGGCTTTTCGTTCGAGTACCTCAAGACTTTTGTAATCGAGCACCGCGCAGGCGGCGTAGGCCAGCCCGTCTCGCGCGAAGGAGATGTCACACCCGGCGATGCGCTTGAGCTTCTTGAAACGATTCTTGCGCACTACCCGCTTTGCTACCCGTGCTTGGAGCCGAGCCAACTCGTCGAGGTCCAACTTCGGGGGGCGTAGGAGGGGAAGCATTTTGGGCACCTTCACTGGCAATTTTGCGGAGAAGTTATTAATTTTGAGCACATAACAGATTTTGGTAAATATGCGAGCGAAAGGGCCAAAGTGTAAGCTTTGCGGCAAGACCGTCCAGATGATGAGCTACGACGCCGCATATGTCAAAATAGTGAAGCCCGGTGAGGTAAAGGCGAGCTTCGTCTGCTGGAAGTGCGCGGAGAAACTGCTGGGCGACAAGCTTGGGGAAATCACGAGCGCGTAGGGCAAGCTGGGTGAGCGATTGTCGAAAGCGACACCTGAGGACCACGCACTCATAACGCTTGCCATCAAGCGCCGCGGCAAGTTCGTGGACGTGCCGCACGTCCAGGAGAAACTGAGCCGCGATGCAGGTGAGAAGTTCTCGGAGGAGGGAACGCGAGAACTCCTAGGTGCTCTCGATAAAAAGGGTTGGGTCGAGAGCAAAGCCAGTGAGTTTGCGATCACTGATACCGGACGCAAGTACTTCGTCAAGCGGTGGCGGGAGGTCAGGGAGCAACTAAACCAGGACTACCTCAAGGTCTACCGCGCAAAGCAATACTATCCCCACGTGGTCGATGCCCTGCTCGAGTTCTGCCGCGACCGCTGGGTGTCGGTCTTTCGCCTCTTCACCGAGCGCGCGTGGCTCCAGCGAAAGTTAGGGCCCCGCTACATCACGATAAAAAGTGCGAAGGATGTGCAGCGGTGGCTAGACGTCCACGGCATCGATTTCATCCCTTACATCCACCGCGTGGACGCAGATCGCCCCGACTGGCTCGTGATCGACTTCGACGCGGGCAAAAAAGTTGAGCTCGATCGGACGAAGGGGGTGGTCCATGAGGCATATAAGGTGCTCGCTGGATACGGAATCGAACCGGCGATCAAGTTCAGTGGCTCGCGAGGCTTCCAGTTCTGGGCGCAGTTCGAACGCCATGAGTTGCCGAAGGGGTACAGGCCGAAGCAGCTTCGGACCGAACGAAGGGAGCGAAATGCTTTTAATTTTTATGCAGACATCGTGCGGTTCATCGAGTCACGCGTAGCGGAACGCTTGCCGGGGCTGACGACGGCCGAGACGGCTAAGAAGGAAGCGCGAGCTGACAAAGTCTTGTTCGATGCATCCATCATCAAGCCCATGGGCGATGTGCGGGCGCCCTACAGCATGCATTACAAAACGGGGCTAATTTCAATGCCGTTGGGGTTGAAGGAGCTCAAGCGTTTCGAGCCCGAGCAGGCAGACCCGGAGCTCGTGGTGAAGCGATATCGGGGGCGGGGGAACGAGTTCACACTTAAGTCAGCCAATGGCAAAGAACTCTTTGAGGCCGTTGTCGAGTGGTGTAGGAGCTGATTTTTCCTCCTTATAAACGACCTCCGCGCAAAGCCTTGGCGGGGAAATGGGACTGATCCACTACCAGACCCTTGAAACCGTCGGCCCCGAGGAGCTTCGAGCGCTGCGGGCGATCAAGGAGGAGTTCAACGCGCGGCGGGCATTCAGTGAGCGCATTAGACTCTGGCGGAAGTCGGACATCCTTGAAGGCATGGAGCCCCGCGGTGCGCGCTGGGGTTTCACCCGGGTGCGGGATGACGAGGACAAACTTCGAATAGTTTTGACGGTTAGGCGTATGTCGCAGGCGACACCACACCTGACTTGGTTGCTCTGCGATGAGGGCGACGGCAACAGGGAAGTCGTGCTTAAAGGCGGCAAGCCCGTGGCCTAGTGTCTCAAATAGGACAGGTGATGTCATGGCATACTTGCTGGTCTACGACTTAGATGGTCGAAGCAAGGCAAGGCGAAGGATGAATCGCTACCTGAAGCGTAATGCGCGGCTAGTGCAACATTCGGTGTGGAGGTTTCAAGATTTGGCTGCGTTGCGAGCTGCTGCCGAGCGCGTGCTCACGGCGGAGGGCAAGGTACTGGCATTCGTTGAGTCGGATCGGATTCTTCTGACATCGAGGGAGGTTAGACGGCTTTTACCCGGTGTCTTGAATAGGACAGAGCGTCCTAAATAGGACATGTGCTGCAGTTCGCTTCATGCAGAGTTAAGTGGAATGCTCACTACGGGGCGCAAAATTATAAAAAATGAAAAATACATGAAATCCAAGGAGATAAAAAATGCAAGCAGATAATATCTATAAAGAGAAAATATTCTCAAAAGATATAACAGGTATATTGTCCGCTGTTACAGCTAGCTTTCTTTTTGTATTGGTCTATCAGATTTTGGTAGAACCAATTGGCGTTCGTCCTGCACCAAACTGGTTTTTCCTACTTATGTTTCTACTGTTTCTAGGAGTTACGATTAATTTTAGTAGACTGGTTATCAGAATGACGCCCCGATCTATCGCTGTTGGTTATGGAATTTTTAAATACACAATCATCTGGGAGAATATCGAGGGCTGTTATTTAGATGAGGCTTCAACCATTAGATATGGAGGTTGGGGCATACGCTTAGGAAGAGTTAAGGGAAAATGGAGATTGGTGTACAATGTTTTAGGAAGTCCTCGAGTTGTGCTATCATTGAGGGAAGGTAGATTCAGAGAGTTTGTGTTTTCAACTAAAAGTCCTGAACAAGTAGTAAAAGTAGTTAAGCAACAGATAGGTGGAATAAAATGAACACCCCTTCGTTCGCACTATCACCTAACACAGCATACACAGCTCACTTCGTTCGCCAAAATTTCGGCTGCGCTGAAACTTCGTATATGCTGGAAACGATAGCTCACGGTCTAATCGTCTCTGTGATTCAAACTTGCCCCACCTAAATGGGATGGCCGGTGAAGAACTGCCGATGGTGGTGTCCTAAATAGGACACACGATACCAGCCACTTTTTTATTGCTTGGGCGATGAAATTTTAAGGCACGTGTTCGAGAGAGCTTGGGAGATAGGATGATACTCACATTTGACATGGAAAAAACTATCATATGCACCTTGCTGCAAAAGCTCGGTGCTTCGGGCGAGGAGGCTAACGCCACGGCAGAAGTGCTGGCAGAGGGTGATCTGCGCGGCTTTGCATCGCATGGCTTGCTTCGCCTCTCATACATCCTGCGCGCGCTCAAGCGAGGCACGATTGCCGTCAAAGCAGAGGTCAAAGTTGTCCGAGAAACTCCAGCAACTGGTCTTATCGACGGCGGGCACGGTTTGGGGCACTACGTTGCGACGCGCGCGATGCGCCTCGCGATCGAGAAGGCGAAGCAGCAGGGCGTGGCTGCGGTCGGCGTTTACAACTCTAACCACTTCGGGATCGCGGGCTACTATGCCGAGCTGGCGATGCGCGAGGGGCTAATAGGCATTGTGACGACGACAACCGATGCATTGGTTCATCCCTGGGGCGGCGTCGAACCCTTACTCGGCACCAATGCACTTGCGATAGGCCTACCGACCGAGCCCCCCGTGCTGCTCGACATGGCGATGAGCGTAGCGGCTCGGGGAAAACTCGTGAAGGCGATGAAGGAGGGCAAGCCCATCCCCGAAAATTGGGCTATCGACTCCGAGGGAAAGCCGACGACCGACCCATCGAAGGCGTTGAAGGGTGCTCTAAGCCCCTTCGGCGGACCAAAGGGTTACGCTTTAGCCTTCGTGCTCGAGCTGCTTGCCGGCCCCCTCGTGCATGCAGCTGCCGGTAAAGAAGTCAAGGGGACGCTAGAGCCGGTCGAAGGCTTCTGCACCAAGGGCGATTTCATGATTGCGATTAACCCGAAAGCTTTCATTGCGCAAGAGGAATTTCGGGCTCGGGCGCGGGAATTCATCGAGCAAGTCAAGTCCTCGCGGAAAGTGCCGGGCGTTGAGGAAATAATGGCCCCTGGTGAGCCCGAGCAAAAAATGCGTGATCGAAACCTGCGGGAGGGTATTCCGATCGCGGATGAGGTTTGGACCGAGCTTGAACAAATCGCAAAGGATTTAGGGGTAGATCTAAAAAGCCTGTGAAGTCCGAAAGTCCCTTCTAATGAGTCAATATTTGCGGGGTAATTCTCAACCACCGGTGCCAGCCTTTCGGGATCAGTGGCGCTTGAGATAGGCGATGAGCTCTCGAGAGATCAGCGGCTTTCCCCTGACGAGCGGGAATGTGTAAGGCAAGAAGGTCGATTGGACTTCGCTTATTTGGATTTCGAGCCCATGCTGCACGGGTACTTCTTCTAATGATTTACCTTCACCCACCCGCTTCGCCACGTAGGTTGCGCCGTCGATCGCAAGTTGTTCCTTGCCGAGGTTTCTCGCGGACGCCCTAGGAAGGGTTCGAGTTAGTAGCTCCCTCGTTCGCCCGAGTGGGGGCTCCTCGCCTAAGATGCCCCCTATGACGATTACCCCCCTACCGCGCATGTCGGTCGGCGATAGCTTTTTTCTCGCGCGGGGATCGAGCACGATGAGTTCGCGTTGTTTGAACAGCTCGCAGGCACGCTTGCGTTCGACCCGCGCAATCTTGACAAGTTTACGAAATTCGCCTTTCTTTTTTATATTAGTTATGAGCAACCTCTTTCTCCCGACGATTCGCGCTGCGTGTGAATACTCGATGTGGAGCCACTCGCCAAGTTTCGGCTCTAAATGCTCAATGACGAAGAGCATGGTCTCAGCTTAAAGCCTGCGCAACACAGCCTCAGCAGCAACCACCAGGGGCTCGATACAATCGCTCATCGGCGGGGCGTAGCAGTACTCGATGCGCGCCAGCTCGTCAATGGTCACGTTCTGCTTGATGGCGAACGCGAGCATGTTTACCCGCTCGGCCGCGCCATCGCCGATGACCTGTCCGCCGATGACCCTTCGCTCCTTAGGCTCGACGATAAGCTTTACGATGATGGGCTCGGCTCCCGGGTAAAAGTAAGGTTTGTTGAGGGTACGAATGCGTCCCGCGATGGTTTCTATGCCGGCATCGCGAGCATTGCGCGTCGTTAACCCGGTTGCCGCGATTTCCAGCCCATAGGCCGAGGAGACGATTGTGTTAAGCACACCTGGAAAGACCTCGTCACCACCAGCAGCGTTGGTTCCGGCGATCTTACCCATCCGTATTGCGGTCGTCGCAAGCTGGCTCAGGATGGGGCGCTTTGTCAGGAAGCAACGCGATTCGACACAGTCACCCGCCGCATATATATCCGGGATATTAGTTCGGAGGTGATCATCGACTTTTATCACCCCAAGGGTGCCTAGCTCGACCCCAGCACTCACCGCTAGCTCAATATCAGGCTTGACACCCGTGCAGAGAACCACGAGGTCAGCTTGGATCTCTTCTTCGCCCACAACCACCGAGCTAACCTTCTTCTCACCCCGGAGCTCCTTGACCGGTTTACCTAGGATAGTTAGGATGCCGACTCGGCTGAGCTGGTCAAGTACTGCTTCGGACATATCGGGATCAAGCATCCAAGGGAGCGCGTTCGGTTGCATCTCCACGAGCGTGGTCTCTAGTCCGTTCTCCCGGAGCGCAGCGGCGGCCTCAAGACCTATTGGGCCACCACCCACGACGAGGGCTTTGTTCGCCCGGGGCAGTGCCACGAGGATTTCCTCCCCGTCGCGCATCGTTCGAAGGGTGAACACGTTGCCAAGGTCGGAGCCGGGGATAGGGGGCCTAAGCGGCAGGCTGCCCGTAGCAATGACGAGTGAGTCGTACGGTACTTTTCCTTTTCGAAGGGTCTTGCGATCCTGAATTTCGACGGTTTTGGCGTCGGTATCGATTGCCTTTGCCTCGGTGCCGATGTGAACATCTACGCCAGGGAGCTTGGATGCCGCCTCAACGAGGTGACGGATGTGGGGAACATCGCCCCCTATCGCGAAGGGGAGGCCACAGGGGTGGTAGGTGGCGTACATTCGCCTTTCGATGACCGTGACCTTCGCTTCTCGATCCACCATGCGGGCGGTCGCCGCTGCCGTCAGCCCAGCCGATTGGAACCCTATGATGACAACTCGCCTCATGCTTGAGCCTCCAGCTGTTGAGTATGCTTTGCATTGGTTAAAACTTCAACCACCGGCAACGGTTTACCCGAGAGGAAACCTATGCATGCGCCGCCACCCGTGCTGATGTGCTTTATCTGCCCCGCAATCCCAGCGGCCTGAGCGGCTGCAACCATGTGCCCGCCGCCGAGGATGGTGAAAGCTTGGGAACTCGCCATCGCTTTGAGCACTTCGAAGGTGCCGCGCTCAAACCCAGCCCGCTCGAAGACACCCAGCGGCCCGTTCGAGACGACGGTTTTTGCACCCTCGATGAGCTTTGAATATTCATTCAGGGTCCTACTCCCGATGTCGCAGATCTTCAGCTCGGTCGGTAGCTCCTTCAGCGAGAGCTCCTTGGGTCGGCCTTGAGCTTCGACGACGACATCGAGCGGCACCTTTATCTCGTCGCCGTGGGCATCGAGCAGTCGCTTGGCTCGTTTGATCTCCTTTTCTAGGCCCTTTTGTTTGAGTAGCTCGAGATTTGACCCACCGAGGTTTCTCCCGGAAGCCGCGAGAAAAGTCTGCCCCACCAATCCGCCCGTTAGCACGGAGTCCGCTATCCCCTTGCTGAGCACGTTTTCGATAATATCGAGGGAGTCGTCAACTTTCACACCCCCCAACACATAAATGCAGGGGCGTTCGGGGGAAAGCGCTCGGCTCAATGCTTTAAGCTCGCGCTCCATCAGCCGCCCCGCGTAGGTCGGGAGCAGGGCGCTGAAGCCCACGAGCGAGGGCTGGGAGCGATGGGCGGCCCCGAAAGCATCGTTAACATAGAGTTGGACAAGAGGGGCTAATGCACGCACGAAGTGGGTCTTCGCCTGTTCCTCCATGGGACGATTTAGATTTTCCTCGGCGCACAGACGGACATTGTCTAGGAGCAGGATTTCGCCCGGGTGCATGAGCTTGATCTTGCTCTTCACCAAGGGGCCAAAAACATCTGCAAGGTAAATAACTCCCATCCCAACCGCTTCCGTCAACTTCTTCGCATGTTTTTCTAGAGTGGTGAAATCCTTGTCACCGGGCCTGCCTTGGTGGGCCATGACGACAACTTTTGCACCCTTGTGAGCTAGCTCCTTGAGGGTTGGGGCGCACTCGCGTATCCGCGTGTCGTCTAAGATTTCGCCCGTGTTTGGGTCGAGGGGCGAGTTTATGTCGACCCTCACCAACACCGTCTTACCCTTAACGTCGACCCCATCTAGAGTGGGAAATTCCAAGGTTTCACCCCAAGGTCATTTTCGAGAGCCGTCTTAAATCTTACTAAATTTTCCCTTCACACATTTAAACGAAACCCATTATTCCCCTATCCAGCATGGCGATCATGACAAATTATCAAGATTGCTTTTTACTACAGGTGCTCCGCAATTAGGTTGGCCATGTCGACGAGCCTGCATGAATAGCCCCACTCGTTGTCGTACCAGGCGATCACTTTGACTAAATTTTCACCGACGACATTGGTCAGGGCGCAGTCGATAATGCTCGAGTGGGAGTTGCCGGTGAAATCGATTGATACGAGCGGTTCGTCCACGCACTGGAGAATTCCTTTCAATTCTCCCTCAGCAGCGGCTTTCAGTGCCGAGTTGACTTCTTCGGCTGTCGTGTTTTTCTTGAGGAGTGCTACAAGATCTACCACAGACACATCAGGGATGGGAACCCGCAGAGCGATGCCATCCATCTTCCCCTTGACGGACGGCAGGACCACTCCAGTTGCTTTGGCAGCTCCGGTGGTGGTCGCTATAATTGATAATGCGGCAGCTCTGGCCCGTCTGAGGTCCTTGTGAACGAGGTCGAGCAATCGCTGGTCGTTTGTGTATGCATGGGCGGTGGTCATAAAGGCTTTCTCCACTTCGAATTTTTCGTCAAGGACCTTCATCATGGGAGCAAGACAGTTAGTGGTGCACGAGGCAAGCGAAATTATGTGGTGCTTCTGAGGGTCGTAGTTTTTGTGATTAACCCCCGGAACCACAGTCACGTCTGGATTCTTCGCTGGAGCCGATATCAGAACTTTCTTCGCCCCCGCTTGCAGATGCTTGGAGGCCCCCTCTCTGTCCCGGAAGACTCCTGTGGATTCGATGACTAGATCCACTCCCAGCTCCTTCCAAGGGAGTTTGGCAGGATCCCTTTCCGAGAGGTACTTCAGCCTCTCCTTTCCGACCACTATCGCTCCATCTTCGACCATTACTTCCACATCCAGCTTTCTGAAAACTGAGTCGTATTTTAGCAGATGAGCCACCGTGTTGATGTCAGAGAGGTCGTTTACGGCGACGCACTCAAATTTTCTCGGCCTCTTTAGCGATGCCCGATAAAAAACCCTACCTATCCGACCAAAACCATTTATCGCAACGCGCATTCGACTAACTCCTTTCTTTTGATGATGGTCGTCCGAGAGTATAAAAACTTTTTAGTGTGGACGGCGATAAGGGTTCAGGTTTTTTGTAGGTTTAGGTGTCTCATTTTTTAGACGTTTCACAATTTTGAGAAGGTTTAAAAGTCGGCAGGTTCCGTTCTGATTGGGGGTAACTTGGGTAAATGCTTGGGTAAAAAGACCACCATCGAAATTTTGGTCTTGCTGGCCAAGGGCGGGGCACATCTTCACGACTTGAAACTTTCTTTGGGCTGGCTTGCAGGTCAACTAAATCTCTCACGGCAGACTGCGGCGCGGCGGCTTCTTGAGCTTGAGGACCAAGGTCTGATTAAACGGGCGGTGGGGCCCCGCGGTCAGAGCGTGCGTATAACACCTGGGGGTTTAGCGACTTTGCGCTTAATGCATCGAGAGCTCAAGGCGATTTTTCGATTGAAACCGCGTTCGTTCAAGTTAGCTGGCCGGATAATCTCAGGTGTGGGTGAGGGTAGTTATTACATGAGCCAGCGAGGCTACCGAGAGCAGTTCAAACGCGAGCTCGGTTTTGGCTCCTACCCCGGGACGCTCGACATCAAGCTTGACGAGGCATCGCTCGAGCTCAGGGAGGTGCTCATGCAGCTTCCCGGCAGGAAGGTCGATGGCTTTAAGACTAGTGAGCGAACCTTTGGCACAGTGAAATTCTTCCCAGCCAAGTTAAAGGACAAGAAAGTTGCCCTGATTTTGCCACTTCGGGGTCATTACGCTAATGTCGTTGAGCTCATAGCGCCGAAGAAACTGCGTAAGAGCTTAAAGCTTGAGGACGGCGATGCAGTTCAAGTGGAAGTGATGGTCTGAGCATCGATCGTGCATTCGGGGCACTTCGCGCGGGCAACTTCGTGCTTGTCCACGACGCTTCGGATCGAGAGAACGAGGTCGACATGGTCATCGCCGCGGGGTCAGTCGGGCCGAAGCACGTTGTGACGATGCGACGGGATGCGGGCGGACTCATATGCGTCGCTCTCCATCCGAAGATCGCGGATAACTTCGGCCTCCCTTATTTAACCGAGGTCTATGAAAAAGCATCTTCCCACTTCAACGTTCTCCTGTCCACACGCCCCGATGACCTCCCCTACGATGAGCTCTCGGCCTTCTCACTGGCGGTAAACCATCGCCGCACCTTCACGGGCATAACCGATATCGATCGAGCGCTGACCATCCGAGAGCTGGGAAAACTCGGAGCCAAAGCGCTGAACGATCCGATGGTGGAAGAATTCGGACGCAACTTCCGCAGCCCGGGACACGTGTCACTCCTACGTGCCGCCGATGGTATGTTGGCTGAGCGCAAGGGGCACACGGAGCTTGTGGTTACACTGGCAGAGCTAGCCGGCATCGCCCCCGTGATAGCCGTTTGCGAAATGCTCGATGCCGAGACCGGTAAGGCCCTCAGCTTGGAGGCGGCGAGCGCGTATGCGAGTGAGAGGGGCCTGCCGTACCTGAACGGAGTGGAAATTGTGCGAGCATACGGGGGGAAGTAAGATGCGCCGCGTGGGCATAGTCGACACAACTTTTGCACGCTATGATATGGCTCGCGCAGCCGTGGATGAGCTCAAGCAGCTCTGCAGCGTGAAATTCGTTCGTCGTACCGTGCCCGGCATCAAGGACTTGCCCGTCGAAGTGAAGCGATTGCTCGAGGAGGGCTGCGACATCGTCATGGCGTTCGGCATGCCCGGGGCTGCACCAAT
>JAGMBM010000037.1 GCA_023129675.1 Hadesarchaea archaeon
GATAAACAGTGCGCTCACGAGGCCTCCCTTGGCCTGATTTGGACTCAACTGCTCACGAACAAGCATGTGGTTGAGGTCTTCGTGTTCGAGGACGAGGCCAAGAGCGAGAAAGAACTCGCTGAGCTGGCTGAGAAGCGCGCTCGCGAGCATGCTCGAAACGTTTACCGTCTGATTTTCAAACCCGAGGAATTAACGAAACTGGCTGGCACGGGGCAACGCGAAGGGGGCCCCGATGTCGGACCACTGAGGAGGTGAGAAATTGGTAAAGTTGGGAATAGCGGCGTCAGAGTTCCATTGGGACATCGTGGGGCCGATGCTTGAGTTCGCAAAGCAACACGCGAGTTTCCTTGAGGCAGAGGTAGCTGCGGAGGTTCTGGTGCCCGGTGTTTATGAGCTGCCACTTGCCGTGAAAAAACTCGTAGAACGTGGTGACATCGACGCGGTAGTTACACTTGGAGCGGTGATCGAAGGTGAGACCGAGCACGACGAGCTAGTGATACAGCACGCGGCGCGAAAATTAATAGACCTCGCAATCCAATACGGCAAACCGGTGGCGCTCGGCATCTCTGGGCCCGGCATGAGTCGCGTGCAGGCACTGGAGCGGGTGAACGAGTACGCTCGGCGCGCGGTGGAGGCCGCCGTGAAGACCACCAAGCGCTTGGAAAAGGTGTAAGCTTGGGTTCGGGCAAGGTCGGCATCCTGGCGTTGGGCTCGCACGAGGAGCGGCACGGAGCAGCTCTCCCTCCCGACACGGACGCAAAGTTGGCCTCGCATGTTGCTTCGGAGGCGGCGAAGCGCACGGGGGCGAGGTTTATCGACGTCCTCCATTCGTCGTACGAGCTCCCGGGCATAGACACGGGGCGCCATCAGAGCCTCGATCAGGTTTTGGAAGAGCTTCGGAGGGCTCTACTCGACGCGAAGCGTTCGCTTGGCATCAGCGCGGCGGTGTTGGTCAATGGTCACGGGGGAAATGGACCCCTGCGAGGGCGGTTGCTTGCGTTGGAGAAGGAGCTCGGCATGCCCATCGTTTTTAACAACACCCTGATTAAGCTAGAAGGACCCCATGCTGCGACGGGCGAGCTGAGTATGGGGGCCGTGATAGGGATAGCTGATGTTTCAAAAATCGTCGAGCACGCTGATTTCGAACGTCACCCCGAGGTGGGATTCGTCGGCCTTGAGGAGGCGCGGAGGCGTTACGCTTGGGTGGAGCAGCAAGCCCGGGAAGTTGAAAAAATGGGACTCCGCATCGACAAATTTTTGGGCGAGAAGCTCCTGGAATGTGCAATCGTTGACGTGATGAATGATGTGCGGGGGCTATCTAAAGAATAACTACTCTAAATGTTTTAACTCCTTGCCGATTTCAAGCAGGCTCCATGCCCATATCAAGCACTCGAAGCTCTTTATGAGGTCCCCTTGTTTCAGAAAGTGTTCGGAATCTCCGCGATAAGCTTTGATGTTCGAAAACATTTTCTTGCCCTGCTCGCTTCGGACTCTCGCCGCTGATAGGGCACCATCGAGCTTAGCGGTCCACTTCTTGATCTCCTCAATTAGTTTAGCCTCAAGTGTCATTTGATCACATCTTCAGGCGCTCCGGCGAAGGCGCGGAGAGCTTCTGCCTCGACGAAGTGAAGCTTACCCGGCACGACCAACACGTGCGGCGGAGACCCAAAATCCAACTTCTGGAGCCTCCCCACTTTGTCGGCTTTGACGATAGCATCATCCGAACCAGCTCGCGCCACGACTACGACAAGTGTATCCGGGGTGAAGGCATTTTTTTGCAACTTTTTCTCCAGCCCGAGCATGATTTCGATTGCTTCGCTCGCTAGCATTGCTCGCCCTTCCTTTGCTCGGATGTCGAGGAGCAGCAGGGTATGAAGTCCCCGCCCACGGTTTTCGACCAGCGTTTCGTAAGGCACCTGCGATGGGTTGTCGGGGAATGGAACCGTAGCCGTGCGCCCGAACTTGTAGCTCTGCAGGCCGGTGAGCCCGGCAGCTGCGGAGGCGATCGATGCGGCATGAATAATTTTTGTTTCGATGCCAGCCTTTGTCGCGCGAAGGCGCAGGTCGACATGCGTGGTTGCCACCATGGGGTCACCGGGAACCAAAAAAGCCACCTTGCTTGCTTTGGCCGCCTGTAGGATCTCATCGGGGCGTTGCTCGACGGTCTCGCGGTCGATCACCTTGATAGGTTTGCCGATCGTTTGCTCGAGCTCATCGAGTCTAAGTTTAGGCAGCATGCTTGTGTAGAGCTCAGCGTACACGACATCAGCTTCTCGCGCCTCACGCAGCCCTCGGAGCGATATTCCCTCGCCATGCAGGCCAAGCCCGATGAATACGAGCATAGTATCGTAAACACTTAATTTGGGCAGGCGATATATTCGTTCGGGCCCGTGGCTCAGTCTGGTAGGTG
>JAGMBM010000038.1 GCA_023129675.1 Hadesarchaea archaeon
CCTCCAATTAAAGCGAGTATTCTCAAAAGACGTAATATTCGTCCGGTGCGGATATGGTACAAAGTTAAAAGATAAAGTACGGAAAAAGCGATGATTGCTCCAAGCAACCATTCAATGCGGAATTCTATCGTCATAATTATCACAGTTTGATCGGCTCGTAGTTTTCTTTCTTCCCCTCAAATACTGCGCCAGCTTTAACGGCTCCTCTCTGATTGCCGTCCTAATTTTCGTGCGAGAGTTTAAGAAGCGTGCGGAAAAAATAGTATGAGGCCTGGCATGCACAAAGTCACCTTGATTCCCGGGGATGGGGTAGGCCCGGAGGTCATTGCAGCAGCGAAGAAGTGCATCGAGGCCACAGGAGTCAAAATCAAGTGGAAGGAAATTCAGGCTGGCGCAGGGGTCATGGAAAAATCCGGAACTCCCCTTCCAGAAGAGGTCATCGAGTCCATACGCAAAAATAAGGTCGCCCTAAAGGGACCAATAACCACGCCGGTCGGTACCGGATTTCGCAGCGTCAGTGTGGCCATAAGGAAAGCGCTCGACCTTTACGCCTGTTTGAGGCCATCTAAGTGGTATCCCGGAGTACGCTCGAGATACCAAAACATCGACCTCGTAGTTGTAAGAGAAAATACCGAAGACCTCTATGCGGGAATAGAATTCGCTGAGGGACTTCCGGGAACGCAGGAATTCATCAAATTTGTAAGGGAAAAGAAAAAAGCTGAAATCAGGCGCGACGCTGGAATAAGTTTGAAGCCTATCTCTCACTTCGCGTCCGAGCGAATCGTGCGCTTCGCTTTCAATTACGCAAGGAAAAATGGGCGTAAGAAAGTCACCGCCGTACACAAAGCCAATATAATGAAATACTCGGATGGAATTTTTCTTGAGGCCGCCCGAAAGGTGGCGCAAGAATTCCCCGGAATAGTATTTGAGGAACGAATCGTGGACAACATGTGCATGCAACTTGTGCAGAAACCCCATTTGTACGATGTGATAGTCGCGCCGAATGTATATGGCGACATACTCTCGGACCTCTGTGCGGGCTTGGTTGGGGGGCTAGGCGTGGCCCCGGGAGCGAATATAGGCGAGAAAATCGCCGTTTTCGAACCGACCCACGGCAGCGCGCCAAAATATGCGGGGTTGAATAAGGTTAACCCCACCGCAACAATCCTCTCAGGCGTGATGATGTTGCGCTATTTAGGTGAAGAAAAGGCAGCGAAAAAATTAGAGGGCGCCGTGGCTAAGGTAATAGCCGAAGGAAAATATGTAACCTACGATTTTAAAGAAGACCCCAACGACCCCTCGGCTGTGGGTACAAAAGAGATGGCAGAAGCAATAGTGCGAGCAATGTAAAGAACCTAGATCACGGAACCAATATCGTGACTGATGAGAGCCCAGTGAAGAACAGGAAGACAATAGAAGAGGATGCGAGTAAGATTCTATTAATTTTTCTTGCTTCCCCCACAGCGGGCAACATGGCTTTCGAACATCTGACCCTCAATAGAGAGATAGTTGAGAATAGCAACGCAAACCAAGCGATGACCACTGTAGCAGTGCCGACGCTTAGGTACCAAGGCATCCCAGCACCGCCAACAAAATATGTATTGACTAGGAAGGGCAGTGTCAGCAGGCCGAATGTCACCGCCGCAGTAAACCAGAATTTCACCCACAGAGTTATACCTAACACTTTCTTCGCCTTCAGGACATGCTCCTTGATCACGCGCAGGGCGTGAATGCGAAAAACCATTATGAACATGAGGGGTCCTGCAAGGTTCCAAGATACAATAGCCCAGCCCCAGTCTTCGGAACCCTTAGGGAACGGTAGCCTTGGTAGAACGGTGAAAACTAGGGAGATAAAGAAACACGCGATTAGCACGATAGACGCGAGATGTGCAACGCCATTTTTCAATCTAAACCTTTGAACTGCATCCACTGTCGCCACCTTCGATTGCCCCTTCGACGTTTAAGCTTAAGAGTACATGCAGATAAAAATAATTGCTTAGACAGGTGCTCATGTGAAACACAAAATTGCAGTAATCCCGGGCGATGGCATAGGCCCAGAGGTCATCCGCGAGGGAAAAAAGGTCCTGAGCGCAGCGGCTGAATCAACGCCAGGGCTGGGTCTCGAGTTTGTAGAGTTCCCCTACGGCGCCGAGCACTACCTAAAGACCAAAGAACTCGTGCCTGAGGGGGGGCTAAAAAAGCTTTCAAAAATGGATGCGATTTATTTGAGTGCTCTAGGTGATCCCCGTGTGCCGACGGGCGTGCTCGAGCAAGGCATTCTGCTCAAACTACG
>JAGMBM010000039.1 GCA_023129675.1 Hadesarchaea archaeon
CTCACGCTAATGCTTTGCTGCGACCGCTTTAATCACACGATCGGCCATAGGCCCTTTATGTCCATGATTTCCTGGAAAAGTGCATTCCTGTCCGACCCAGGGAGAGGCCATTCGCCCTTGATCCCCATTATCCTGCCGAAGAGGGCATCCCTGTTGAGGGTAAAGCTCGCCACCAGCCACTCCGCGTCCGTATCATCGACCAGCACCAGCCTGACCTTCTTCACGGCCACCTGGCCCCATGGATGTGGTACCTCTTTCGGCTCATCCAGATACCAAGGCATGATGTTTTCCCAGACGACTCCTTCCCCCTCGTTGTCGTCGCCCAATGTGTAGAACTTCGCGACTAGCTTGTCCGCGTCCTCGCGCAGGCGGATATTTAAGTCGATGCCGATCTTGTAGAGGTTCTCGAGCCCAATCGTTGCCTCCGATCGGTGCGCGAAGGCGATAGCACTGTCGCTCACCCCTGTCCCAGTCGCGGTCACTGTTATCCTATCGAGGTCGCAGATCCTGCCACTTGGTATGGTTATGCTGAGCATCGCATTGTCCGACTCGCCCGCCGCGAGCGAGAGCGTCGAGGGTGAGATCGTCAGTTCCCAGCCAAAGGTGTCGCTGTTCTCTAGGTCATAGCTGTCCGGGTCGGTGCCGGTATTGGTGACGGTAACGGTGTAGGTGAGCGTCGTCCCGAACTTGCCACCTTGGAACACCGGCGAGATGTACGCGCGCACCCCTAGCTCGGGTGCTGTGGTTAGAATCTCTAGGTACGGATGATTATCCCTGACTTCAGATTCCTTCGAGGTGAAGCTAGCCTTGTGGATGTCTGGTGGGATGTTTTCCCCAAGGTCGACCAACGCAAAGCTCGCAAGTTTCTGAGAATCATTCTCGAACTGGTCCCGCACGAAGTCCGTGACGTCCCAGAAATAGTTGCCCGCCTCGACGACCCCCCTGACATCGAGGACTTCCCCGATTGAGGGCTGGTTGCCCTGGTTTTCCCACATCAGCCTTCCAGCGCCGCGCTCTATCCAAGAGTCGTTCTCCACCTCATGCACCCTGACTACCGCGCCCACGTCGTCCACACCTTCAGCGTTGAGCCATAGCCTAGCCCTTTTGATGTTCTCGAGGCTCGGGATCGCTTTAAGGTCGAACTTCAGGAAGCCCCTCTCGGGGGCACCATAATCACGTCCGGCGTATATCATTTCGTCGGTCCCCCAGACCCAATTGCCAGCATCCATTCCTTGTATAGCGGTGGAGTCGTCCTCGGGCGGCCTTATGTTCGTGTTGGAGACGCTTGCCACGAACCAGTCGTCGTCGGATATAGTTGGATAGCTATCCGATATGGCGATGACGGTTATGTTGTCGATGTTCTCGCCTATGGGCGCGTCGGTTGGTATCGTCACCGTAACCGTTGCGTTGTCGAATTCACCCGCGGGGAGCGTCAGCGGCATGGTATTATCTCCGGTAGCCAAGAATTTCGGACCCCAGCCCATGTTGTCTATGACGGTCAAAGTGTAGGTGTCGTCGAGCGCGCCCGTGTTCTGAACTAAGACATTGTAGCTAACCGTGCCTCCGGGCAAGCCCTCCTCATAATCCAGCTCCCTATCCACCGTGCGCGCGGTGGTTGTGCGCACGGAGCGCCCCACCGCGAGGTAAGGATGCTTGATGAGCTCGCGAGAGTATTCCTTCGTTTCGAATCCGTAGCTCCAGTTTTCAGGGTAATTTGCGCTCCCGCTCCCGATTTCATAGGATAGGGCGAAGCTTGCAAGGCTGTCGGCATTTTCGTTATCGCGCTGCTCGTGCACGTAGTCGGTGACGTCCCATGAGTACCATAGGTCACTGTCGCTCACAGTTGCTGTACCCAAGTTCTCGCCGAGCGGGGGTTTATTAGTATAATTTATGTTATCTTCCCACCAATTTTCGTCAACCCTGTGGAGCCATACGGTTTTATCTGGCGCCCCCATCATGGCAAAGCAGTAGAGGTATAACCGCACTTTGTTCTCGGCAGATGCCGCGCCTAGCGCCTTCAGGTTGAACTTCAGGAACGCTTCCTCGTTCTTAAACAGTCCCGTGTCCGAGCTCCCGACGTACATCCACCCCCTTCCGCCGAACTTCTTGTCTGGATTGGCTTCGACAACTTGGGCGTCGGCGATTGTCGGCCTTACCCGATTGCCCACGATTGCCACACACTGGGCACTGTGGTTTTCATTTTCATTGTCATGTAAGGTGGCAGTGATGGTCACGACATCTTCTGTCCCTAGTGGATTCGGCGGTATATTTTTGACTCTCAGCGTGGCGTATTTAGGTTCAGAATTATTCTCAAGCTCCAGCACGTGAGGCGAGATCTCCAGGTCCCAGCCTAAGGTGTCGCTGTTCTCTAGGATGTAGTTGTCCGTGATCTTGCCCACGTTGGTGACCTTCACCGTGTACTCAAGCGTCCCCCCCTCCAGACCCTCTAGATAGCGGGGAGAGATTTCCACGAAAACCCCGTAGTTCTCCTTCTCCGGGGCCAATGAGGGGACTTTGTACACCTGAATCTTCGTCTCCCCATAGTCTGCCCCGAAGAGAACGTCGGTATTGACATCGGCGTCGAACACTGCACCCATACCCTCTCTAACATAAGTCGGATCCAAAGAATCAGGATCTACAACAGTGTCCATCTGAAAGCGCATGCCGAAATCCAGCTTCTCGAGGATTTTGTTCTGGACCTCGCAGAAGTTGGCGCCATCCCAGTCGCCAGATTCCATGATGAACAAGCCTCCACCTGCTCGGACGAAGCTGTCTATGACCAAGACGTCCGCGTCGAGCAGATTTTCCGGTTCGCCGCCTGTATCGAAATCACCGATCTGGAGCCCGGGTTGGACCAGGATGTCGTAGGGTGCTAATAGGCTTGAGGTGATCGGCGCATCGGCTTTATTGTCTATCTCGTACCCCTTAGCCATCAGGTTATCGATCAGGTAAGAGGCCTTTAGGGCATCATTATAGACCATATAGTTCTCGCCAGCTGCCCCGTACCAGAGTACCTTAATCGGCTCCGTGTTATCAAACTTCATCCATCTAAATGCTACGTCGAACAAAACGTCCAACTCACCAACCTTCCAATTCAACTTGCCCGGGTAATTTTCCCCTCCGTTGGTCATTCTGGAAAAGCCGGCAGCAACCACCCTTCCATCGCCGACCTCCTCCGCCCACATTATGGGTGGGTTATCGCCTTCTCCGTACACCCTCCAAGGCGGGGGGGTTCCTTCCGTACTTATGTTCTTGGCATCAATATCCCCTTGAACGATGATGTTGTCAGAGTTGGGATTTGGAGCGGAAGCTGGGCTGGCGGATAGGAGCATAATGGCTGGTACCATCAGTGAAACTATTATCAAGGTCGACAGCAAAGCGCTATTGAATTTCTCGGTCCTCACTTATTGCCTCCTTTTTTTTAAAGGTCTTTCAACCTCAATAAAAAACAGGTGGCTAATCTTTATAAAACTGTCGATTTATCATAAAATCAGCCCTAATTATGGCAAATGAAATAAATTAATAATGTATGGGAGCAGAGAATTTTCTGGGATCGAGGTGAAGTGGGCAGCTATCATTATCCTCGCGCTCATGGCCTCCGCCGCGGGAGCCAGTGCCCAAGATTCCCACATGTTCCGCAACGACCTCCAGCACACGGGTCGCTCGGCCTCGGAGGTGCCGATGGACAACACCCTGTTCTGGAGCTTCACGACCGGCGACTTCGTGTATGCATCCCCAGCCGTCGTGAACGGCCGGGTCTACTTCGGCTCCAAGGACTACATGGTATACTCCATCGACGAGAACACCGGCGACCTCATCTGGAGATACCAAACGGGAGACGGAGTGCACTCCTCTCCAGCGGTCGTTGATGGCAAGGTCTACATCGGCTCCAACGATACCAAGGTCTACTGCTTAAATGCAGAGGACGGCGAGTTTCTCTGGAGCTACAAGACCGAATATGAGGTTTATTCATCCCCAGCCGTCTCGAACGGCAAGGTTTACTTCAGCTCTCGTGACACAAATGTCTACTGCCTCGACGCCGGGAACGGCGAGTTGCTCTGGACCTTCGAGACCGGTAGCTATCTTTATTCCTCCCCGGCCATCGCTCACGGTAAGGTATTCCTCGGCTCCATGGAGAATGAGGTATACGCCCTTGACCAGGACACCGGGGACCCCATCTGGAACTTCACCGCGGGTGGTCCTGTATACTCATCCCCGGCCATCGCGGATGGGAAGGTTTATGTCGGCGCATACGACGGCAAGGTTTACTCCTTAAGCGCCGAGGACGGCACCATGCTCTGGAGCTTTCAAACGGACTCCGCCATTTCCTCATCCCCAGCTGTTTCGAACGGCAGGGTCTACATTGGCTCCGGCGATGGAAAGGTTTACTGTTTAAACGCCACAAACGGCTATCTGCTCTGGAGCTTCACGACCGGCTCGACCGTGCATTCGTCCCCAGCAGTTGCGGACGGAAGGTTCGTCGTCGTCGGCTCCTATGATTATAAAGTTTACTGCCTAGGCGCCGAGAACGGCGAGCTGCTTTGGAGCTACAAGACCGGCAACCTCGTGCATTCATCCCCAGCGGTGGCGAACGGGAAAGTCTTCATCGGCTCCTACGACGGCAAGGTCTACGGCTTTGGCGAGCCCGACTTCACCATCGACATCAAGCCGTCGAGCGGCTCGGTCGTCCGAGGTGAAAATATCGTCGCAACCGTAAGTGTGTCGGTCATCGGCTCGGAAAACGTAGCGCTCTCCGCTACTGGGGCCCCTTCCGACACCTCGGTGGAGTTTACCCCACCGTTCGGGATAAAGTCGTTCAGCTCCACCATGGTCATCACGACATCCCCGACCACACCGACGGGCACGTACACGCTCACCATAACCGGCGCCAACGCGGGCAAGGTCCGCACCGCAGCTTATATGCTGAAGGTTGGATCCCCTGTGAGCGTCAGGGACCTCACCCTGTTAATTATCTTAGCGGCGCTTGCTGTCGGAACCGCATTGGTGCTCATACGCCGAAGGCGCGCGAGGAAGAAACCGCAATTTACATTTAGGCTAGAGTAAAGATGGGGCACCTAAACTCTGAGGGTACGCTTCCTTTTTTGCTTTCGCTGGTCCACTTTAAAGATCGAGTACAGGACGTAGCCCCCCACGAGGATGATAACCGCGATAAGGACCACGAGAGCAGCATGCCAAGCCGTTGGCGATGGTGCCTCTGGCGTCACCCTGATAGTGATGACGGGGTCCGGTGGGTAATATTCGAGCCAGGGGCCCGCCTCGGCTACGAGTATTGAGCCATCTATTTCAATTGGGTGGTTGTTCGTGGGGATGTGGGCGAAGCTCTCGGAGCCCGCAAGAATTGTAATGTCGACGTTGAACGGGCCGTTATTGGGGTCGCCTGCAGGGGTGCCTATCACCCTTATGTACAGAGTGCCGTTGTCGGAGGGGCTCTCGGTTTCATTGGTCACTGCCGCGCTTATCGGCTGGCCGTTGTCGAAGTAGGCTGAGACGCCAACGATCGTGAAGTTCTCCGCCGGGTTGTTCTCTGGGCAGACCCACTTGAGGGTGATGGCGAAGTATCCTGCATCTGGCTCATCCCACTGCAGCCTGAACCTGAGCGTGAAATTATCGCTGGGCAGCACCTCGATGATGGTGCCTCCCGGCTCGGAGATGACATCCGGCGCAAGGACTGGTGTTGCGACGAACGTTAGCGAAAACACTAGGGCGAAGACGAATAAGATGGACATCAAACCGCGCCTGAAGGCCTTGATCCTCAATTATTACCTCCTATACTTTGATAAAATTGAGCAATTGAAATTATTTAACTATATTGTTGATTATGCGGCGCCCACACGTGCTATTAAAAGATGCTTGCGGCGCTCTTGCTAATGCCTTGCCCCGACCTCACGACGGCGCGTACGGCCACTGGCCCTTTATGTCCATGATCTCCTGGAAAAGGTCGTTCCTCTCGTCGGGCGAGGCGTAGGGCCATTCGCCCTTGATCTTCATTGTCCTACCGAAAAGGTCGTCCCGTCGAACCACGAAGCTCGCTATCGTCCAGATTACGTTTTCATTGTCGTCGGTTAGCACGAGCGTGGCGCGCTCCGTGGCCTTATTTTCAGGATGGGGAACATTTTTAAACATAACTACATGCGCGGGCGTCAAGCCGCTCCAAATCATACTTTCAGCTTGGTAAGCACCAGCGTAGGTATAGAACTTCACGACGAGCCTCGAGCCGTTGGCTAGGTAGACATCTAGGTCTAAGGTAATTTTGTATAAGGTGGCGAGGCTGAACTCAGCTTTTACCCTATGCGCCACGCAGCTCGAGGACGCGCTTACCGTCGGATTGCTTGTCGAGATAACCCTAACAATTATATTATCTGTGGTAGTAGGCGCCGCATTCTCGGGTATGGTGACACTCAGCGTGGCCTCGCCCACGGAGCCCGAATCGACCGCGAGTGAGATCGGCAAGATCGTCGGTTCCCAGCCAGCGTTATCGCTGACTGCAAAGACATAGTTATCATCGAGGTTCCCGGTATTCAGGACTGTAACGGTATAGCTGAGCACCTCTCCGGCCGAGCCGCTTCTGTGGGTAGGCGAGATGGACGCTGATACCGCATACGGCGGGACATAAGTAATCTCAAGGTACGGGTCGATGCCATCATATTCACTTGAAGAGAAAATAATAAATAGCTCATCAAACTCGCTATTGATCACGAGGAATCGGCCATCATCAATTCCAACTGATGGCTTGCTTCCATTATCGTTTGCCCATCTCAGCCTGAAGCTCGCGTATGTATATCCAACCCCATAATCAACGTTTAGCTGATTTTCCACATTTAAATAATCCCAGCCGTGCGACATGAATTTACTCGCTTGGTTTTCCTCATTCGTAAGAGTTTGAGCATCGAATTCGCTCGCGGTTATCGTCTCCTCCCAAACCTGATTATCAACTCTGTTGAGCACGATTCCTCCGTCCCAGCTATCTGCAGCTAGTCTGTATAACCAAAGTTTTGCCGAAAGTATGTTTGATCCAGATGGGATGCTACCGATGTTGAATTTTAGCTGCGATCTCGAGTATCCTGTTTCAAATTCACCAAATGCATAAACATCCGCGGTTGGGTAAATCACGGTTGTGGTTTCCGTCTTAGGTCCTACCGTATGCGCCAAGCATGTATCGCTAGCGTTTATCGTATTGTCCTCTTGCGAGGTAGCGGTGACGCGTATATTATCGACGGTGGATGGTGCTGCAGTTAAAGGTATGGTAACATCAAGCGTGGTTAGCCTATTTTCGCCAGCTGGTACTACTAGTGAAGTTGGCGAGACGATCGGTCCCCAGCCCAAGTTATCAGTCGCGCTTAGGATGTAATTATCGTCAAGCAAGCCAGTGTTCTTAACTATGACGTTATGTGTAAGCGTGCCGCCGGGCTGATTTTCCTGATAGCTCGGCGAGATCGATACTTCAACTCCTCTTTTAGCTACATGCGCTATGCAGCTGTTTTCAGCGCTCACCTCAGCATTCTCCGTTGAGGTCGCGGTGACGGTTATGTTGTCCCTTGTACCGATGGCTGCATTTTCAGGTATGATGACGCTTAGAATAGCATTGTCCGAGGCAGCGGGAGCTATTGCGAGCGAGGTTGGCGAAATCGTCGGCCCCCAGCCGGCGTTGTCGCTCACCGTCAGGGCATAATTGTCCGCAATATTGCCCGTGTTTGTAACTATGACGTTATATGTGAGCTCGCCGCCGGGCAAGTTCTCTTGGTAAGTAGGCAGGATCGATACCTTGATGCCTCTCACCGCCAAGGCGTGAGCTATGCAGCTGTTTTCAGCGCTCACCTCAGCATTCTCCGTTGAGGTGGCGGTGACGGTTATGTTGTCTTCCGTGCATGCCAAAGCACTTTCGGGTATGGTGACGCTCAGCGTTGTTGTGTCGCTCCCTCCCGCAGCGATCGTTAGAGAAGTCGGAGAAACCGTGGGGTTCCAGCTCGGGACAGCGTTGTCGCTAGCTGCTAGATCATACGTGTCCTCGACATTCCCAGTGTTTGTGACCGTGACCTCATAGGTGAGCGTTTCCTCGGGGGGCGCGCTCTGGTTCTCGGGTGATATAGAAACCTCCACGCCCCTCAACACCTTAACATGGGCTATGCAGCTGTTTTCAGCGCTCACCTCAGCATTCTCCGTTGAGGTGGCGGTGACGGTTATGTTGTCTTCCGTGCATGGTATAGCGTTTTCAGGTATGATGACGCTGAGTGTCGTCATCCTGTTTTCCCATGGGGGGATTGTAAGCAATGCATTGTCTAAAGTGAGTGTCCAGCCCTCGTTATCCATGTTCTCAAGCGTGTAGCTGTCCTCAATGTTACCAGTGTTAAAAACCGTAACAACGTAGCTCAGCGTTTCCCCTGGCAGGTTCTCTTGGTAAGTGGGCGAGGTCGATAATTTAACTCCTCTGACAATCGCCGCGTGAGCGATGCAGGAGGCCGAGTCCTCCACTCCGGTTCCAATCGCTCCGACCGTTACATTGTCTCTGGTGCTGCCAAGCGCGTTCTCGGGTATCATGACGCTCAACGTCGCGGCTCGATTTTCGCCAGCTGGGATGCTGAACGTGTTCGGTGATATCGTTGGTCCCCAGCCTGCGTTATCTATAGCAGTGAGGGTGAAAT
The DNA here is from genome assembly GCA_023129675.1 of Hadesarchaea archaeon. Classification (GTDB taxonomy): domain Archaea; phylum Hadarchaeota; class Hadarchaeia; order Hadarchaeales; family Hadarchaeaceae; genus DG-33. The sequence goes on from JAGMBM010000039.1 coordinate 8,661, forward strand.
TGTCATCCAACGAGCCGGTGTTCTTAACTGTGACGGTATACTCGAGCGTCGCCCCGGACGGGCCACTATTCTCGCTGGGCGAGATCGATACGGCCACACCCCGGCCGAGCACGCGCACGGTAATGACCGGGTCCGGTGGGTAATAATCGAGCCAGGGGAGGTCCTCGGCTACAAGTATTGAACCATCTATTATAATATTGTCCGTGCCCGGGGCATGGGGTACGCCTTCGGAGCCCGCACGAATTGTAATGTCAACGTTGAACGGGCCGTTATTGGGGTCGCCCACAGGGGTGCCTATCACCCTTATGTACAGAGTGCCGTTGCCTAAGGGGCTCTCGGTTTCACTTTTCACCGCCGCACTTATCGACTGGAGGTTATCGAAGTAGGCTGAAACGCCAACGATCGTGAAGTTCTCCGCCGGGTCGTTATCTTCGCAGACCCACTTGAGGGTGATGGCAAAGAATCCTGCAACGGTCTCGTCCCATTCCAACCTGAACGGGAGGACGAACTCTTGGCCTTGCTCAACTTCGATCGTGGTGCCCCCAGGTTCAGAAATAACCGCCTCCGCGAGAACTGGAGTCGCTAAGAAAGTAATCGAGAACACTAAAGCAAAGACTAATGTGATTGAGCCCAAGCCACACTTTAAACCCTCGGCCCTCATTTATTGCCTCCTTTTTCACCTAATGTGTAATTACGAAGGGGCGAACGGCCACACGCCCTTTATATCCATGATCTCTTGGAAAAGGGCGTTCCTTTCGTTGTCGTCGGCGATAGGCCACAAGCCCTTGATCTCCATTATCCTGCCGAAGAGGTCGTCTCTGGTGACGGTGAAGCTCGCCACCGTCGCAATCTCCGCGTCCGTCTCATCGACCAGCACCAGCCTGACGTGCTGCACGACCCCACTCAATGGATGCGGCACGATCTTTGAGAAGTTCACGTTGTCGGGCGTCGTGCCGCTCCACACGACGTTCTCCGCCTGGTAGTCGCCAACGTAGGTGTAGAATTTAACGATGAGGCTTGAACCCATTCCAAGGTAGAAGTCCACGTCCAAGCCGGCTTTATAAAGGGTGACCAAACTAAACTCGGCCTTCGATCGGTGGGCGATGCACGAGTCGCTATCGCTCACCACATTGTCGGTCGAAGTCGCGGTGATCGTTATGTTATCCTCGGCTCCAAAGGGCGCACTTTCGGGCGCGGTAACTTTAAGATACCAAATCACGGCCGAGCCATACGGCGCGAGCTTAACCTGCACGAGATCGAACTTTGGGTCCCAGCCGGCGTTGTCGCTGACTGTGATATCATAAGTGTCCTCAACGTTGCCCGTGTTCGTGATCGTAACGGTGTAGATGAGGGTCATCTCGGGTGTGCCGCCTTGGTAGCTCGGTGAGATCGATACGTCGACCCCCCTCACGACGGAGGAAGCCGATGCAAGGGAAGTCCAGCCGAGGATGGGCAACGCGGCTGACATTAACAATGAAGCAATCACAAGGGTTGAAAGAAAATCGCCTTTGAACCCATCGATCCTCACTTTTAGCCTCCTTTTTACTCTAATTAATAAAAAGGGAATCAAGCCATATAAAACTGTTGATTTATCATAAAATCAGTCCTAATTATGACGAAAAAAATACCATAAAGAGGAGCGCTCGCGGTGCCCTCTCCGGAACTCACGCTAATGCTTTGCTGCGACCCTTCACGCGATCGGCCACTGGCCCTTTATGTCCATGATCTCGCTGAAAAGGGCGTTTCTTTCGTTGTCGTCGGCGATAGGCCACAAGCCCTTGATCTCCATTATCCTGCCGAAGAGGTCGTCCCTGGTGACGGTGAAGCTCGCTATGGTCGAGATCACGTTCTCGGTGTTGTCGGTGGTCAGATCCAGCCTAGCCTTCTTCACGCCTATGTCCTCAGGGTGCCGGGCGCTCTTGTTCTCCTCTACGTGCCAAGGCAGCGTAGAGAAATTCTCGATGATGTTTTCATTCTCGAAGATATTCCCGTAAGTGTAAAATTTTACGACGAGCTTCGAGCCATTTTCGAGGTAAAGGTTCAAATCTAGGCGGACTTCATAAAGCGTAACTAAGCTGAACTCGGCTTTCGGCGAAATTGCGTGTGCTTTGCAGCTACTGTTATCCTTAACCCTGTTGTCCGCCTGCGAAGTTGCGATGACCGTTATTGTATCTTCAGTACATGGGAGGGCATTTTCGGGTACGGTTACGCTCAATGTTATCTGTCCATTCTCACCTGCTGGGACCTCGAGCAGGTTATCCGAAAGCGTTGGACCCCAGCCCGCATCGTCGTTGAGGGTTAGGTCGTAGTTGCCATTTTCAGTCCCGAGGTTCGTGACCGTGACGATGTAAGTTAGAGTTGCTTTAGCTGGACCCTCCAGATAGATCGGTGATATCTCAACACCAACGGCTCTAAAGAGGGGCAGATATGCCCAGAGGACGGGATCCCCCTCACAGCCCCGCCAGCAGTATATCTTACCCCTACTCCCGCTCGCGAAGCCGAGGCGGGGGCCATTTTGATTGCCCACCCCACCTGGCATGTCTGGCAAACGCTGCCATGAGTTAGTGGAGATGGTATAGAGGTAGAAACGGTTGTCATAGATGGGTTCTGGGACGCATTGATTGCCACTCAACGCAAAGATGAAATCGCCGTATCCGCCGCCTATCCAGAGCAGGGAGCCACCGTCTCCGACACCGCCATCCCCGCCGCCCCACGGATATGCCGGTATGGGGGCCATGTTCGCCCAACTGTCGTCCAAGAGGTCATAGCGCGCAAAATCGTAGCTGGGGGATGACTCCATCCACTCACCCCTCAGTGCGTAGAGGTAGTTGTTGCCAGCCCAGACGAGCGAGCATCCATCGTCAGTTGTGGTCCACCCCGGATTGAATGATCTAGACTCCCATGTATCGGTGTTGATATTATAGCGCCAGAAGCTCGTCCCGTGGCTAGCACTGCCAACTATCGCGTAAATCCAATCGTTTCCGGTCCCGAGAACACTTCCTGGAACCCACGTTATGGCGTCCCCGGCGCCTTGGCCTTTGGGGTTCATAGTATTTTCCAGTTGCTCCCAGCTGTCAGTCGAGATGCTGTAGCGGTAGAAGTAATGGCGGTAATAGCCGCTGCTCTCATCATTATAGGAGGCGCCGAATAGGGTGTAGAGGTAATCTCCATTGTCCCAGGCCATGCAGGTCCCGTTCTTGAACGCTCCTGCCATAGAATCCGGTCTCCCCGGCTGCCACAGCAATCCTGATGGGGCTGAAAGTTTCTGCCATGTACCGTCGACAGAATTATAGCCCATGAAACGATCAGGTAAACTGTTCGCGATGTAGATGTTCTCGCCGGCGCCCGTCACACCTACACCATAGCCTTCTATGCAGGGAGAATAAGATGCAACCATCCAGACTCCAGGACCGGTGGCAATTGCTTCGGCGGATTCGCTGATCCTGTTGTCCGCATGCGAGGTCGCGGTAACCGTCATTTTGTCAAGCGTGGCGAGTTCTGCGTTCTCAGGTATGGTGACAGTAAGCGTAACTATCCCGTTCTCACCGGGTGGAATGTTATCAAGAAGGTTATCTAATAGCGTCGGGTTCCAGCTAGGAATGGCGTCATCGCTCACCACCAGATCATAATTGTCATTGATTATGCCGCGATTCTTGACCATGACGGTATACTCAAGATTCTCCCCAGGCCAGCCAGCCTTAGAGCTCGGAGAAATGGACACGGAGAACAAAACTGGGGGCACATTCTCATAGTACCACACCTCCAGATAAGGCCACTGTGCTGGGTATTCCATATCATCCGTGGCGGTGAAGTCCACATCAGTATCTTGTGAAGGGTCGAGATCCTCTTGAGGTGAGTACAGGATGAAGCTCGCCACCCCATCATTTTCGTTCTCGACTTGGCTCTGGATGTATAATTCGACGGGAACGCCCGGCTCGCCGTGGGTCGCGCCGAGCCAGGGGTCAGGGGAATACCCGGTGTAATTGATGTACTCGTGATAGAGATTTTCTATTTTTGGCGGCTGATTGCTCCAATCTATTTCAGTCTCCGTCCAATTGTCGTTTTCGACCGTCCAGACTTCGACCCAACACCATCTTCCTTCGATATAAACTCCAAAGTGGTGGTAAAGCCCCAAATAAGCGCTCTCGATCATCGCCCCCGGTGGAATTGACGATATATCGAACTTGAGGAACGACCTCTCCCGGGGTTGACCTTCTAGATGATATCTGCCACATGGGAGCTTGTCTGCGTAATTCTCGCTCAGGTTAGCATTATCTTCCATCACAGCTTGGTCATCAGTGGGATACTCCTTGTAGTGTATGGGTGGGGGCACGACGTAACATATGGCATTGCAGCTATCGTTGTCCTTGATGTCCTCGTTCTCTTGGGAGGTGGCGGTGACGGTTATGAGGTCCTCGGCGCGGTGCTTGGTATCAAATGGAATGGTGACGCGGAGCGTGGTCGTGCGGTCTTCACCCGGCCCCACATTCAAGAACAGGTTATCATCGAGCGCCAGGCCCCAGTTCTCGTTGTCGCTGACGGTCAGGTCGTAGTTATCCGGGACTCCGCTGGTGTTCTTAGTGACGACTGTGTAAATCAGTGTCGCCTCGGGCAAACCGCTATTCTCGCTCGGTGAAATCGACACCGAAACTCCAAGCGATGGCTCACTGGGACTCGAGGAGTTCTGCGGTTCCGGTGTATCCCTAGTTCTGAAGTCGTTGGACGCATCGTCGGTATCGTAGCCGTTCCCCTGGATTTCGTCATGGGTTGGCCCGGACTTTCTCTCAATGCTATCGCTGGCGGAAACATCGGCATAATTGGGGTCATCGAGAATGTCGTCTCCGGACGTTTTGGCACCCCACCTGACGCCATCCACGTAGGTTCCGACGTCTGTCTCGAGGATGACATAATCGCCAGGGCCGTTCTGAATGAACTTGCCGCTCGGAAAAGTCGCGTCCGGAGTTATCGAGGTGCCACCCCAGTCGGCCGAGTCTAGCGGGCTCTTCATTCCGAGGAGGTAGTAACCGAGGGAGGCGATCGTCGTCCCGCCGCCGAAGGTGAGCTCCCACTGGAGTGAGCCAGTCTGATTG
>JAGMBM010000004.1 GCA_023129675.1 Hadesarchaea archaeon
ATAGCCTTCACCCTGTTCTCCCTCCTGAACCTCGCCCTCTTCCTCCTGATTTCCCTGCACCCCCCGCTGCTGGAGGTCCTCTGGCTCTCGGTTGACCGCCCCTGGGGGATCCTGACCTCAGCCTTCACCCACGAAGACCTCGGTCACCTTGTCAGCAATCTGGAGGGGTTCGTGCTCGCCATAGGGCTCTTCGTCATGGTCAGCCGGGTTAATCCCGTCCGAGTCCGCAAGCGTTGGAGCCGGGCCTTCCTCTGGCTGGTGTTCGTGGCAGGCTTCGCGGCGAATGCTGTCGAGTACCCGTTGCTACTATGGGGCCCGAACTTCAACTCATGGGGCGCCTCGGGTATCGTCTACGCGGCCCTCGGCGTCCTTCTTACGGCCTCTCTCCGAAGCTTCCCCGCCCACGTGCGCGCCATCGCCAAGGAGCACCGCCGATGGGCCAGCAAGCGGAGAAAGTGGAGGCTATTCAAATTTGACTGGAGATTTCTGGCCATCCTCCCGGCTCTGGTCTGCTTCGCCGTCATCATCTCCTTCCTGCTCATCATCTTCACGGACCCAGGGGGTTTCCTGGGCGCCGGGCCAGGGGTCGACGTTTGGGCCCATGGGGTCGGGTTCCTCTTCGGGTTCCTAGGGGCGATGGCACTGTTCAAATTCAGATTTCGTCGCGTCCGAGCAAGCAGAAATTAAGTGGTGCGATACCCGAATTTTCTATCGTATTTCTTGTGATTCAAAACTTCGATTATGATGCTCACGAGCCGGATCTCGTCCCCCACGATCGTGTAGATCATTCGCCAATAGCGGTCTAAGTTGAGTTTCCACAGGTTGGTCACGTCGTATTTGACCAAGTAATCTCGGGGTATGAGTCGTTTGGGGATTCTTTTTCCCGCCTCTCAATCTCGCTTTAGCTTCGCAATCCCTTTGTCGATTATCCTCACGAGATACCTTGCCTCACCACGCCCGCTTTCAGCCCGCCGCTTGAGTTTTGTATACTCCTCACTGAACTCCTTCGAAAAACGCACTTAGTACAAGCTACTACACCTTCTTGCCCTCCGCCAGCAATCTCCTCAGTTTTTCACTGTCAGCGAACACCCAGACGATCCCACCATCTTTTGTCACGATTATTTTGTTTGATCTCTGGAGGTACTCGAGAACCAAATTAAAGGTCTGGTACATCACCTTCTTCGGCAGGTGCCTGAGCAGCTCTGCCTTCGTCGGGTATTCCTTGGCGCTCCTGATGGCGTCCTCGATCATCATGACCGTGTCCAGCCGGGGGTAGTGGATTATTTGCCGTCTTTTTCGCGTACTCCCCACCATGAATTGTGGGTTATATAAGTTTATATAATTAGCGGGATTTGTATCAAATGTTTCCTTCATCTCTCCCGCCGAGGCTTTGCGCGGAGGCTGTTTATATGGGGGTAAAATCCAGTTGGGGTTTATTATGCTTATTTGGAAACACCGCTTTCCTGGACATCCTCAGCCCAAGCAAACTTCCTCTGGAGGGCCTTGGGGTAGATCTTCTTCCAGTCGTATGAAACCTCCTTCGCCCACCCAACGTAGAGGCGCGGGTCGATGTAGGATTTTAGCGATGTCCCGAGGTTGTAGTCGCGCGTGGCCTTTGCCAGCTTCACCTTAAGCCCAGCAGCTCTCATCCGCCTTCGGAAGCTCTTTATTCGCTTTGCCTGCGCGCGGGAGCGGGGGCTTCCCTTGACCTCCTTCAGCTTCGCCTCCAGGGCCTTCAGGCTGTCCACCTTTTTCCCGATGGATTCCTTCCAGTTCTTCGGGAGCTTCCGCTTGTGGTGGCATGTAATCGCAGCCTCGAGGTTCGCGAGCTTGGCCACGTAATTCTTCTCGAACTCTTGGGATTCCGGCCGAACTTTGGAACCCGCCAGGTACTCCCTGACGACCTTCGAGGTATGATAGGTCCTGAAGACCTTGGCCGTGAGCCCGGGCATGACTTGGTCCAAAAAAGCGTTCACGTGCTCCGAGCGGACCCCCGAGAAAATGGGCGCCCTGGGCTTCTCGATGAACAACCTCAGGTTATCCACGACTTGGGTCGGCGGCTTGATGGTCCTACGCCATCGCACCGAGTCCTTGCCCAGAAAGTCAAATTTCACCAGCCCGGAACCGTCTATCTTGATGTGCGAGCCCCTCAGGGTCGTTGCCCCAATGGTATCGGCCTCATCCTTGTCCTTTTCGTCGCCGACCCTCATCTTCAGGTTGTCGATCAGGTAAGATACGGTCGCCACCTTGCGCTGGGCGATGTCCTCCGAGGCCAGGTTCTCCTCGATGTGTTGCCGAACCCTCTCGACGAGCCCCTCCAGCTCACGCGCCTTGTTGAACTTTTCGATCTCGCGCTCCTGCTTGAAGCGCGCGGTGTCGGCTATCCACAAATACTTGAGATTCCCGCCGAGCTTGTCCTGCCACTTGGCTATCCACACGGCATGTGGATCGAAGACCCTCTCCCTCCAGTGCCCGCCGCTTGGGGGTTTCGGGGTTGGGGCATCGGGTGACAGGTTCAGGATAATATCTTCATAATTGACCCTCGGTTTCCACCGGCCTCGGATCGGGTGCTTCCCACGCCCCATGAATAT
>JAGMBM010000040.1 GCA_023129675.1 Hadesarchaea archaeon
TTCTAGGAGATGGGCTAAGGGATGCCTTGGATCCAAGATTGAGGTATTAGGGCAGGAGAGAGAAATGGCGAAACCGCTATTAGAGGTAAGAGGTCTAAAAACATATTTTTCTACGGACGAAGGCACGGTGAAGGCAGTCGATGGGGTAGATATTGACATATACAAGGGGGAAATCTTCGGGCTTGTGGGCGAGTCCGGCTGTGGCAAGAGCGTCACGGCCCTTTCCTTATTGAGAGTAGTTCCAAGTCCGCCCGGAAGGATTGTTGGCGGGAGGGTGATGTTCGAGGGCAGAGACCTGATGAAAATTAGCGAAAAGGAGATGAGGCGCATTAGAGGCGCAAAAATCTCGATGATATTCCAAGACCCGCACTCCTCCTTAAACCCCGTCTTCAGGATAGGTGAGCAAATCGCGGAGGCGATCCAACTTCATCAAAGGGTGGATAAAAAAGAGGTGCTATCCAAAGCTGCGGAGGCTTTAGATCTCGTTCGCATTCCCGACCCCGAGGATAGAATGTATCAGTATCCGCACCAGTTCAGCGGGGGGATGAAACAGCGCGCCATGATGGCCATGATGCTCGCTTGTAATCCAGCGCTTTTGATAGCTGACGAGCCAACCACGGCGGTGGACGTGACGATTCAGGTTCAGATTTTGGAGTTATTGAGGGAATTGAGACGAAAGCAGGGCGCATCCATCATGCTCATCACCCATAATCTGGGGGTGATAGCTGAGATATGTGATAGAGTCGCGGTGATGTACGCTGGAAACATCGTAGAACAGGCGGACGTGGTGAGTTTATTCGAGAAACCAAAGCACCCATATACCCTCGCGTTATTGGGCACCTTTCCGGGTGCGGAGAAAAAGAGGGGTGAACTTACGGTCATACCTGGCTTCGTGCCGAGCCTCGTTGCCCCCCCCTCCGGTTGTAAGTTTCACCCCCGCTGCCCCCATGGCAAGCCGATATGTACGAAGGAGATGCCGCCCATGGTTGAAGTGGATGAGGGCCATACCGTGCGGTGTCATCTCTACAAGGGGGGCAAAAGATGAGATCGAAAGCGGTCACAAAAATGGTCGAGGTCAGGGGGCTGAAAAAGCACTTCATAGCTGAGAGGGGCCTTTTCTTCGGGAGCAAAAAGTGGATCCTTGCCGTTGACGGCGTGGATTTTCACATAGAAAAGGGCGAGATCTTTGGTCTTGTGGGGGAAAGCGGGTGCGGAAAGAGCACGGTGGGTAAGTTAATCTTAGGTCTATGGAAGCCAACGGCGGGTAGGATATACTCCGATGGCCAAGACATAGCCGATATGGACGGGGGCGAGTTGCGGAAGCTGAGGAGAAGGATGAGCATCGTGTATCAACACCCCTACTCCTCCTTCAACCCCAGGATGCTCGTCCGGGACATCGTGGGCAGACCCCTCGTGACATTCGGAATCGCTAAAGGGAGAGAGAAGGACGAGCTGGTTGCAAAAGCGCTGAAGGAAGTCGGGCTCAACCCAGAGCATATGTTTCGCTACCCCCATGAGTTTAGCGGCGGCCAGCAGCAGAGGATAGCGGTTGCCCGGGTATTGGCTTTAAATCCGGATTTCGTGGTATTGGATGAGCCGACCTCTGCCCTCGATATGTCGGTTCAAGCGCACATACTGAATTTGCTGAGTCATCTGCACCAGAAGTACAATTTTTCATACCTCTTCATTTCGCACGACCTCAACGTGATAGAGCACATGAGCGACAGGATTGGGGTCATGTATGTAGGCAAGTTGCTGGAGGTGGCTACCAAAGAAGAGCTCTATAAAAACCCGCTACACCCCTACACAAGATTTCTGCTCGATGCGGTACTGGTCCCAAATCCCAGGCGCCGACGCAAGCACGAGATATTGAAGGGGGAGGTGCCCAGCCCAATCAACCCTCCACCGGGCTGTAGGTTCCATCCGAGGTGCCCCTATGCTACGGACATCTGCAGGAAGGAATTCCCTGAACTCTTGGATATAGGAGGGAAGCATCAGGTGGCTTGTCATTTAGTGAGTAGGAAATGACAGTTTTTCCAGAATTGCCACGATATTTTGTTGCCGCACACCTCTCCTCGATCCCAGAAAATTCCCTGAGCCCTAGCATATTAAACCTATTTTATTTGCTATAATTTGAGGCGATTTTATGATAAATCGACAACCTTATAAAGATTAATAACCCAATTTTTATCGAGGTTGAAAGACCTTTAAAAAAAAAGGAGGCAATAAGTGAGGACCGAGAAATTCAATAGCGCTTTACTGTCGACCCTAATAGTAGTCTCGCTGATGGCACCAGCCGTATCAATACTATTGGTTCTTACTGCTGGCCAAGTTTCCGCACAGTATGACCCTGAGAACATTGTCAGCACCAGTGAAAACGCTTACAGTTACACCCCAGACCAAACTGGCGATCCGTCTTGGCTATTGTATGTAGAAGGCGACCGCCCGCCCATAATGATTGCTAAGGATATTGAAGGGGGGGGTAAGGTGGTAGCTGCTTCCATAGCTAATGCGCTCCGCAACGGCTATTGGAACGGAGGAATAGATGGGATCGTTAACCCCGATAACCATCTCGACGAACTGCTCCACGCAGCATTTCAATGGATGGTTTCTGGCGCGACGAAGGTGATTTGGTACGAGGGATATGAGGTTTACGCCGACACCACAAGATGCTCAGACATGATTGATGCGCTCACGGCTAAGGGATATTCAATCATCACCACCGAGAATGCCTTCGAGAACATAGTCAATCTCGCGTCATATGACATCTTAATCCTACCCAGCCTCCAGCTGGGCGATGCGGGCACTGGCGGCGACCCAGACCAATTGCCAGATTCAGAGGTTGCTGTTATCAAAAGCTTCGTCGATGGCGACAAGGGACTGCTCGTTGCAGAGGGGAGCGATTATTTCGTTATGCAATTCTACAAGGTGCAGAACAAGATCTTGAAGGCGTTTGATTTCGGCATGTACTTCCAGAGCGACCAAGTGATAGACGATGTCAACAATTATGGGCCCCAACCCGCCTGGAACTGGATGCTCACCGTTGATGTCGATGATACTCACCCCATCGGAAGTGCCTACAAGACGGCGACAGATAAGACTATAATCGGCATACCCAGTGTTTGCTCCCTAGCTCCGTTGCCAACCTACGCGGTCACCGTGACCATCTCGCCAGATTACATGGAGGGCCTGCCCGGGGGGACGCTCAAGTACTACACCGTGAAAGTCACGAACATGGGCTCGCTCGAGGACAGTTACACTTTGGACAACACGGATAACTCCGGCTGGGGATTGACGCTCTCGCAGAGCTCGCTCCTGAACGTCCCTGGCTTTTTCAACTTCAGAGAAGTTACGCTCAAAGTCGACGTACCCGGGATCGCGGTGCCCGGCACGGTGGACAACATAACCGTCACAGCGACTGGAAGTGGGACACCCAACAGCTACGATTCCCTAGCGATCGCCGGTAGGCAGATAAGGCCGACGATGGATGATGCCCAAGTGGTCAAGGGGGAACCAGACAGAACTGCCGGAGCCACGGGATTTATGTACGTCGGAAGCTCCACAACAGGTAGGTATAAGGACGAGAATGCATTCCTGAAGTTTGACCTCCAGGGAATTGCATCCAGTGGTGACATTACGAGCAATAACGCAAGGCTTTTCCTCTATGGCTTCCTGGTGAGCGGAACTCCCGACAAGAACGTAGAACTCTACAGCGTCGAAAACGATACCTGGGTCGAGGAAAATATAAATTGGAACGATGCGCCGAATTTGGAAAACAGTCTTGGTCTGAAGGCGGTGCCCGAAGGGGCCTACTGGTACTCTTGGGATGTCACGAGTTTTGTGCAGCAGGAGTTTGGAAGCGACCAGATCGCAAGCTTCGGCATCGCGCCTGAGACGGAGGGTAATGCGTACCCTGACAACTTCTCCTATGGATTCGACACGAAGGAATTCAGCTCTTGGGCGCACCCACGCATCGCCATCGGGAGCAACGTTTGGGTGACCATTGACCCCGAATACCGGGAAGGCCTGCCAGGTGGGACGCTCAAGTACACCGTAAATGTATGGAACATGGGCTCGCAAACGGACACCTACGACTTGACTGCAAGCGATAATGCTGGCTGGAGTCCGACGGTCTTACCCAGCTCGCTTTCGCTTTCAGCGGGTGAAAAGGGAACAGCCACGCTAAGCGTCACCATACCCGAAAACGCGGTGATATGCGTCGATAATGACAACATTACCGTCACCGCGACCTTGCAGGGGGATACCACGGTAAAGAATGACGCCTGGACCATAGCGCATCCCGCTAAGAGAGTAAAACCAGCGATGCCAGATACCACTACCAAGGCCGGAATTAACCTAGGTCTGCCCCCCACCATTTGGGGCATCGACGACACGATTTCCGTCGGACGTTATGCGGGCGGCCCCGAGCGGGGATGGCTGAGGTTCGACCTTAGGGCAATCCCGTACCTCGAGAACATCGAAAGGGCTAGGCTCAACCTTCACACTAGCTCAGCGTTTGGGCTGGAGACCAGTACGGGGACTGTGTTAAACGATGGCGTGATAGTTCAAGTCTACAGCGTGGCCAACGACACTTGGATAGAGGATGAAAACTGGACCAGCACGCCCCCGATTGATAGCTACCTCGATACCCGCGCAGTGACTAAGGCGGATACATGTTATTCCTGGGACGTCACGGACTTCGTGAGGCAGGAGTTCCAATCCGACAAGGAGGCGAGCTTCGCTTTGGTCCACTTGGGGGAGAACATAGACACCTTCAATAACGCCGCTGGATTCATCTCAAGGGATGATTGGGGTGCTGAGAATAAATGGCCATATCTGGAAATCCTATGCACAGCGCAGCTGCCGACGCGAGAGGTGCGCACATCCATTTCGCCGATATTCCAAGGTGGTGTCGGGCTCGAGACGACGCTCACCTACACCGTCACTGTCAAGAATACCGGCACCGACCCGGACAGCTATGTCCTAGACAATAGCGATACCAAGAACTGGGATCTGTCCATCTCTCCCTCGACACTCTCGCTCGAGGCGGGCGAGTCGGGCAACGCCACGCTCAGCGTAACTATACTAAGCGGCGAGGTCTGCACCCTGGATAGGATAACCGTTACCGCGACCTCTGAGAACGATAATACGGTGAACGATAGCGCTATCGCCTTCGCGCACCTATCGGAGGCAACGATTGGGCTCGAGAACCTCTACAAGATCGGCATCGACTTAAATATCCGCCTGCGCGAGGACGCTGACAAGCTAGTCGCGAAGTTCTACACATTGGGCGACGACAACGAGGGGGAAGGAGTCGTCTGGGAAAACATCATGCCTTGGTATCTGGATGAGCCGAAAGAGGTACCACATCCATGGGGCCAGGTGGCCGTGAAGAAGGTCAGGCTGGTGCTGGTCGATGAGACGGACGCGGAGTGGCTGGTGGCGAGCTTCACCCTCAACAGGGATGCCCTCTTCGGGATGATAATGAGGATCAAGGGCGAATGGCCTCTCCCTGGGTCGGACAGGAATGCACTTTTCCAGGAAATCATGGACATAAAGGGCTATTGGCCGATCGTGTGATTAAAGCGGTCGCAGCAAAGCATTAGCGTGAGTTCCGGAAGGGGCGCCGCAAGCGCCCCTTCAATAACACGTTTATTTTAAAGAAAGAAAAATTTGGCTTCAAATCACTCTCTTCGGTCTTTGAATTAAGTTCAGTTGTTCTTTATGACGGCTGAAAAATGACGAGAATGGCTTCAAGATTTATCTGAACCGCTCCTGGTGCTAGCTAAGAGAACCAGAGGGGCGTGAAAATGTTACGCCATGGACAAGCGACACCATAAGCTCATCGTTGCATCCCAAGCAGGCCCAACGATTAGCCTTCTTAGCACGATTTACGGCGGGAAATGAGCTCGATGATGAACCCCTTTTAGACAGGGTTAAACGTTAATTCTATTCGTCATAATTCGACCCGATTTTATGGTAAATCGACAGTTTTATAGACCTCGAGTGCACGATTACTTATTGGGGTGAATGGATTTAGGAGGAGGCAATGAATGAGGACCGAGGGTTTAAAACGTGGCTTGGTCCCCATCTCACTAGCTTTTGCTTTAGTGTTCTCGATTATTTTCTTGGCGACGCCGGTTCTCGCGGAGGCGGTTATTTCTGAACCAGGCGGCACGACGGAGAATGTCGACCCTGGCCAAGAGTTCGTCCTCCCGTTCAGGCTGCAATGGGACGAGCCCGATGCAGGATTCTTTGCTATCACCCTTAAGTGGTTCTCTCCAGAGAACAACCCGGCGGAGAACTTCACGATCGTTGGCGTTTCAGCCTACTTCGATAACACCCAGTCGATAAGTGCGGCAGTGACCAGTGAAACTGAGACCCCTC
>JAGMBM010000041.1 GCA_023129675.1 Hadesarchaea archaeon
TCGTGACGGATATCATCGAGGGGCTTGAATGTTTGGACGAAGTTGTCCCAGGCGTTGCTGAGGACTCAACGCTACTTTACGCGCCCGAAGTTAAACTGTACGCAATGCAAATCCACGTCAACGAAAACATGGAGACAAATGTGCCAAATCTATTCGTCGCCGGAGATGGGGCGGGACTCTCGCGGGGCATCGTCGCTGCTGCCGCAACAGGGCTGCTTGCGGCGAGGGGAATAATCGCCAAAGCCAAAGCTTGAACTACTCGATCACTTCGATCTTGGACAACAATTCACGTTGTCTGGGTGTGAGTTCAATCGTGTGCGGGCGCTCCGGGATGCTAACCTCTTTTATCTCCCCGAAGAGAAGCGTCGAGAAGTAGCGGAACCCATGATCGTTGAGCATCGTTGCTACGCGCTTAAGCTCGGGATGGCGTTTGTGCAATTTCAAGCACGCTTCAACGTTCGCTCCACTCGAGATTCCGAGGAAAAGTCCCTCGTCATGAGCGATGCGCTTCGTCATCCAGATAGCTCTTTCCGAGGAAACCAAAATCACGCCGTCGAGCAACGAGAGGTCAAAGATCGAGGGGATAAACCCATCTCCAATGCCTTCTATTCGATGCGTCCCCCAACGCTGTTTGGAAACCACCGGGCATTCGGCGGGCTCAACCGCATAGATCTTGATGTTCGGATTTTGCTCCTTCAAGTAACGCCCAACTCCAGTTAACGTGCCGCCCGTGCCCACCGCAGCGACGAACGCGTCAAGCTTGCGCTCGACCTGCTCTCAAATCTCGGGTCCCGTCGTCTCGTAGTGGGCCTGAACGTTCGCCTCGTTGTTGAACTGGTTTACCCAGAAATACTGCTCCGGGTCGAGCGATACAAGCTCCCTTGCCCGCTTCACCGCCAGGTCGACGTCCGACTCGGCCCCGGGAAGAGTCATTATCTTCGCCCTGGACGCGCGGATCGCTTTCATTCGTTCCTCGCTCATCCCCTCAGGCATTAGGGTCAATACGTGGAAGCCGAGGTGAGCCCCGAGCATCGCAGTCGAGATTCCAGTATTGCCAGTAGTGCTCTCAACCAGCGTCATCCCGGGGCGGAGTTCTCCTTTTTCCATTGCGTCTTTGATTATTTTCAGCAAGATTCGATCTTTCAGGCTCCCCGAGGGATTCATAAACTCCGCCTTCCCGAAGAGCTCAAGCTCTGACATGCCGGCGAGCTCGGTGAGCTTGCGGAGCTTGATGAGCGGCGTAAGGCCGATGAGCTCGGTCACATTTCCCGCGACCTTCTTATAGCGACCCCAGTCCATGCTATAGACCTTCGTAAAATTTGTGCCCGACATCCCTATTTAAATCCACAACTAAGGAACTTGGGGACTTGAATGAAAATAATTGCTGGTCTCATCCTCCTATGCTTGATTGCAGGTGGTGCTTCAGCTCAGGAATGGCCAACTTTCGGTCACGACGCCCAGCGCACCGGCTACACGGTTTCTCCCGCTCCCGAAAGCGATCAGGTCGCATGGACACTCGACGTTGGGGGGGCTGTTTCATCACCGGTGGTCGTGGGCGACAAAGTTTTCGTCGGGTCCGAAGACGGATACCTTCGTGCGATCAACGTGGTCAACGGCAGGATGGTCTGGAGATTCAAAGCTGGGGGTGAAGTGGCATCACCCACTTTCGCAGATGGTCGCGTGTACATCGGCTCCAGTGACAATTCCATATATTGCTTGAATGCGGCTACAGGTGAAAATCTGTGGAGCTACCAGACGCGCGATGCAATATACTCTTCACCAGCCGTCGTCGGCAACGTCGTCTACGTGACCTCAACCGACGGCTATGTTTACGCCATCAACACGGAAACTGGGCTGCTATCATGGGAAAGAAATCTTAGCAACCGAATCACCTCCTCACCTGCTGTTGCTGATAACATGGTTTTTGTCGGCAGTTGGGGGGGACGCGTGTTCGCGTTGCGTGCGAGCGATGGGGTTGGGGTATGGCAATACCAAGTTGGGGGGCCGGGAATGTTTGAAAACTCTTCGCCTGCGGTCGTCGGGGAGCGTGTCTACATAGGGTCGAGCGATGGGTACCTTTACGCGCTGGATGCGATCACGGGCGAGAACCTCTGGAATTTTAAAGCTGGTGACGAGATCGAGTCCTCGCCTGCAGTCGTCGAAGATTGGGTTTACTTCAGCTCGAGCGATGGATACGTCTACGCCATCCACACGGAAATTGGGCTGCCTTGGTGGGAAAGAAATATTGGCAACCGAATCACTTCCTCGCCAGCGGTCGCGGATAACAAGGTGTTTATCGCCTCGCAGGACGGCTATCTCTACGCGCTCCGTACGCTTGACGGGACCCTGATCTGGAAACACCACATAGGAAAAGTTGGGATGGCTTCACCAGCCGTCGCATACGGGAAGGTCTTCGTAGGGACGAGTGGGGGCAAGCTCTACTGCTTCGGGAGCTGGGGCACGGTTGCGGGGGGCGATATAGGGGAAGGTGTTATCTACTTGTTTATTGTAGCTTTGCTTGTGCTCGCGCTCTGGGGGCTGACCCGCCTGAGGCCGCCGAAGCTGAAACGGGTCTTGAGAAGGAGGAAATAGTGGTGGGGTCGCCTAGCTTGTAATTTTCGTTCGCACTAATGTGCTAAGATTGGGCAAGAATTAGGCGATTATAACATCATTTTAGGGCAAGGATATTGCGGGGTTTAATATGGTAAAAATGGCAAGAATTGGGCAAGTAACGCCATTTTAACACCATTTTTAGTTATCTACACTCATCACATCTTCTTCAAGACCACATGCCCGTGTTCGCGCTTCCACTGGGCCATAACTATCACCTATTCTTCATCCTCGCCCACTTCTGGCGGGTTATGGGTTCCAAACCTAGTTCCCTTGCCTTTCGTTCCGCCTCTGCCCTTGTACTGAACGGACCCAACGTTGCCCAATAATACGAGTGTGGGGCAAAGCCCAACTTGACCGCTTCCTCGGGAGAAATAAAGTCGCCACCGTCATACCTGCGGGTTTCGAGCCACCATTGCACGTTCCACCCTCCGCGCTTTGTGCCAGTATGCTTCATGCAAACCTTCATCTAGCCCCCCTAGCCCCAAGCGTGCTCGCCGAGCCAAAAGACGGTCGAAACCGCGCGTATTTGTCCAACAGCTTAAATAGCTTCTCAACATTCACGAGCCTCGTTATCGGAATCATCTTGCCGCCAATCTTCACCCTTCTTTTCTGAACCGCATTTTCTCCATATAATTCGGTTACGATCAGCGTGGTGGTGCTCGTGACGCCTGCTATGCTTCGGATATCACCGAAAACCACCTTGGTGAACTTCTCGGGGGAGTCGACCTCAACACGGGCGACAATGTCGTAGGGACCGGTCACGCATTCCGCTTTCTTGACACCCTCTATACTCTTCACCTTTTGGAAGACTTCAGCGGTCTTACCTGGCTCGGTGGATATCAAGCTATAAGCGCTTACCATTCAACAATCCACTATACACTTACATTTCCCACCGACTTACTGGCCGACTCCTTCACGTGCGCCTTCTCACCAGATTATTTATCACATCTTTGACCAAGACCTGATTTTCAGCCACTTTCTTTACAATGATAGCACTCATCGCACACATTGCCACAACATACATAATCCATGGACTGGGCAAAAACCGGATTATTCCGAGCGAACCAAGTGACCATAGAGTACCTCCTGAAACGGCCAAAACAGTGACCGAAATTAGGGCGGGAATTCTCTTCATGTTTAGGGCATACACGGCGATTACAGCCCAGAGACTACCGAATACAAAAGAAAGGCCAGCCAACGCGAACACACCCGTCAAATTCGCATTTCTGAAATCCTTTCGTTTGCTCTTTAGATATCCTGACAAACGACTATTGACAGCCCCGATGACTCCAAACCATATCAAAACGATTGCGGCATTTATTAAACACAAGGCGAAAATCGTTGCAAGTTCCGACAATCCGTGACCAACGGCATAAGCTGTCCCGCCCACAGAACCGAAGCAAAATGTCGAGAAGAATAAGCCGATCATGACAAATAGGCTCATCTTCCCCTAACTCCACTTCACACGTTTCTCCAAGTTACGTAATCGCCTGAGCGTTTCCTTCCTCACCGACTTAGCCAACTCATTTATCCGAGGTGCAAAGTATCGATAAGCGAGCCTGCCCTTTTTTGTGATTGATACTTTCCTTCTGACCAGCTCTAACTTGGTAAGGATCTTTAACTGCGCTCTTACGGACCTCTCCGATCTATTGATTCTTGCGGTAATCTCGGATACGGAGAGTTTCTTCTTAGTTCTTACCAAAGAGTTCAAGATCATCCTGCTCGTAGCACTTATACCCAAAATGTCTGAAATTTGGGCAATCGAGTTGTTGAGCTTCTTCGTCATTCTCATCACATCCACACTTTCTGTATAGATAAGTCAGCATAACTTATAAATACATACGTATGCAAAATAATCTACAACCCAAAAAACCTGAAGGTGACAACATGTCCAATTACGAGATTCAAAGGGTGTGATGGAGATATTTTGATGGACCCTGCAGATGAACCACGTGATGGCGTACCCATAGTATTGACCGCTTCTGCAATTGAGATGAGTGATTTTTATTTAAATCCTTTCATCGCATTTACGGGTGGCTTTCCGTCAAAGATTATTCCGAAGAAATTCTTAAGAAAGCATTGGTACCCCCTTACAAAAGACAACGGAGACGGTACTGCGGCCTTTGCGCCCTATGGGTTGAGAAAAATTGAAGCACTACTCGAGCAAGAGTTCGGGAAGTCCAACGTTGTAACGTGCGCTCCCCCCAACATACACAAGTTTGTGGGGCCCAACACTAAAGTCATCGGCATCTCGACCATGGATCCGCTAGGCATGGGTTTTGTCAGCAGAACCTACACCTCCCTCGTGGGTTTTGGCGGTGAACCTATGGCGGCGGCGGAGTTCAGGGAGCTGATAAACAACCCGATCCTAAGAAAATATGGATCAAAAATCATCGTTGGCGGCTCCGGCGCCTGGCAAATAATTCGGGGCAGGATGCAGGATGCTTATAGAACAGATGTAGTCATGATAGGTGAAGGGGATCGCACCGCTCCGGCAGTGTTTAGGAAAGCGTTGGAAGGCGAGCCCCTACCCAAAGTCATCCAGACGGAAAAACCGAAAATAGAAGAGATTCCGCTGATAACAAGGCCATCATTATTTGGGGTAGTTGAGATAACGCGGGGGTGTGGCAGGGGGTGTCAGTTCTGCTCTCCCACGATGAGAACTCGGAACTCATTCCCCTTGGATCGAATAAAAAAAGAGGCGGAGCTGAATGCACGTGCAGGCTCTAGGATGATTGTACTACAGACGGATGATTTGTTCCTCTACAAGTGTAAAGAGAGATTCATCCCGAATAGGGAAGCCATCGTAGAGCTGATAGAAACCGTTGGAAAAATCCCCGGCGTTGAGTACCTCCAACCAGCGCACGCAGCTCTCGCTCCAGTCGTATATGATCCAAAAATAGTCGAGGAGATCGCACCTATATTGGTCGAGAAGGGGCGGTGGAACCTTAACGGAAAGAGGGTTACATCGATTGAGATCGGGATAGAGACAGGAAGTATAAGATTAATCGAGAAGTATATGAAAGGAAAAATGTTGCCATACGAGCCGAAGGATTGGCCCGAGATAGTGGTGCAGGCGATTGGAATTTTCAATGATAATGATATCTATCCACTGGCGACATTAGTTATAGGTTTGCCGAGCGAGACGATGGAGGACACACTTGCAACGATGGAGCTGATAGACGACCTGAAGGGGGCAAAAATATTCTACGTCCCGCTGTTCTTCACGTCCGAAGAGGAATGTCTGCTGAGCAACGTGAGACAGGCAGACTTGCGTCACCTAACAGATTTGTACTGGGATTTTTTTGCAACATGCTGGAGGCACAACATAAAACTCTGGGCCCCTGAGAAGCAGGGGATAATCACCGCGAGTTCGATGCTTTTGTACATGCTCTACTACAGATGGAAACATGGGGCGAAAGTATTGCAGCCAATGATAAAGCTAATTGGTTTTCCAAGAATATGATCGAGATGCGCTCTTCGCTCCCCGGCATGTGCCACGATGTGCTCGAGCCCAAATCATTGAATCGCCTATTAATTAAACTACTTTCAGCAATGACGACTGGCTCGCCCTCGCAGTAACGGAGGCAGTGCTTGGAGGACCTTCTTTTCCCCGAAGAAAAACCTTTTTGCCAGTTTCTCCGAACGCACAGAGGGGAAGGTAGACAGGAACTCCGTGAGTTCCGAATGCATGCCTTGCAATTGTTCGTCATCCCCTCGACCTCTTCGTCCACAATGGATTACTAAACGAGGGCAAAAATTTTTATTTGGACAGTACCGGTTCATACATATGAAAATTTAAATATCAATTTATTCATAGCATAAAACATGGTAAAAAGAGAATATATCGCAGATATAGAAAAAGTATTGAAGGAAAGAAAAAAACCGATAGAACTACTGAATGTTATCTTGGGCTTTCTTGATTTCAAGTCGGTCGAAATTAAAATTTACAATCTTTTATTGAAGACCTCATTGACTATAAAACAAATTGAAAAACAGTTAAATCTTTCAGAACGAACAATACGAAAATATATCAAAAGATTAGACCAAGAAGGGTTTATAATTAAGAAGGTAAAGGAAGGTAAAAGGCTTAAATATTTATACACAGCGACCCCTGTTCAAAAGGCATGGGAAAAGGTAAAAGACAAAATACAAAGGATATTAGATGAAATTACTAAAGTTCTTGAAACAAAACATGCGCTTTTTTAAATCGGCGAGCCATATGCATCTTCGAATGTTCCCACACCTTTACCCAAATCATCTAAATTGATTACCTGATCTTTAGTTTTTAGAATAAACTCTTTAGGCACGACAGCATATTCAATATAAACTTGTGAACCACAACCCTTCATAGTGTATCGTTTTGCTGCATAGGTTTCTAATACAATCCTAAGATATTTCTCATCGTCTCGTCCCTCAACAACCCATTGCGCACCTTCTTTCCTTTTCGATATTTTCAGTGTTGGGTTATCAAATTTGATAATTTTTTTATTCCTATGGTCGTGAAAATCTAAAGATTTGCGGAAGTATCTTTTTGAATTTTTTCTAGTTTTAAGACAAAAGAATGAGGTTGAAGAACCGTTTTGAAAAATTATTCTTCCCCAATGAAAGGATCCAAAAATTGTAACCCCAACCACCTTTTGTAGGTGTGCAGTTCCTTTGAAATTTTTTCCAAGTACAGTACCTTTGGCATTTAAAAACGCATCCACCCACGCCATGCCAAATGGAGGTATAAATACACCACATGCGTCGTTATCCACAAGATAATTTCCTCTCGTGATGTCTAAATCAATAGTGTTGTCCACCTTTAGTCTATAGTTCGGGAAACCACCGCTGAGGATCATTTTTTGACCTGAGATCTCGGAAATTATCGCTTTTCTTTTTGAATAAATTTTTGTTACAGCATTCGTATCTCCTAAATCATAAAGTTTTTTTCCATCATAAACCCAACCAGCAGTGACTGCTTGGAATTTATTTTCTTTCAATTTTCTGAGCATAATCTCTTTGTCGTTAAACAACATTTTCTTCCCATATTTTCTGAACATCAGCAACACAAGTTGTATTGGGGTTTCTCCATTTTGACCAAAGAAAAGGAACCACCAGTATTCTTTTCCCAAGGGGGGCAATGTTTCAGCATTGTACATTACACGATCTAACAAT
>JAGMBM010000042.1 GCA_023129675.1 Hadesarchaea archaeon
CGTAGCTTCCGGTGCCGATTTCAAATCCCCCACCCTCCTGCACAACGGGGAGCGGTAGGGTCTCGCTTCGCAGCACCTCCTCGCCGTAAATTAGCTGCACGAGGTTTGCATCGATGATGAGTTTGCCCCCGGTCAGCTCGAGCTCGACCTGCTGCACGTTGCCGATGCCGCCGGTGCTGATCATGCGAACCCGCTCGACGAAGGTGTTGAAGCTCTCGATCGCGCGCTGTCGTTTGCCGAGCCTTTGTACTCGGTCAAGGCAAGCGGTGCCGATCGCCAGCGTAGACGCGGCCAGCACGGCGCCGAGCAGCAGCACTACCGGCAGGGACTCGACGCCCTTAGCGTCGCGCCGCATCATGTTCATTACCCTGCCCGATGAACTGCAGCTTCTCCTTCCCACGGGATGTAACCGCTATGCGTTACGCGCACCGTTACTACGGTATACGATCCTCCCTCCATGGGTATGGTGAAGGTGTACTGGTTCGAGTTCGTTCCTAGCGTGTGGGCTTTCATGCCACCCAGGTACTTCACCACAACCGTTGCGCTCCCAAACGCATCGCCGCTAGCCGCGTCGTACACTTTAACGGTTAATCGATTGCTCGAGGTGCTGAACCGCACATCCATGTCACGCAACACCGTTCGTTCAGCCGTGCCGACGAACTGCATCAACACGCCCATCGCCATCGTCCCGATTACCAGTGCCATTACCAGCTTGATCGGCACTCCCATGAGCTGCCCTTTGTGGTCCATCTCTCCCGCCGAGGCTTTGGGTGGGGGTTGTTTATAAAGGGAAAAATTTCGACAATGCAAACGTGTGAACTCTCGCTGACACAGTGTTTATATCGCAAGCGCAAATATTGGAGCGGGTTCCCATTGACAACTTATTACGTTTACCTCTTGAGGAGCGTGAAGGACGGAAGGTTTTACACGGGTTATACAGCAAACCTTCGAAATCGGCTGGCGCAGCACAACGGTGGGCGAGTTCGCTCAACCAAGAGAAGGCGTCCGTTGGAGCTTGTCTACTGGGAGAGCTTCGAAACGCGCGCTGAGGTGATGAGACGTGAGAAGAAGCTCAAGGCGTTTGGACGGGCCCAGAAAGAAAAGCTAATTGAGAGATTTAAGTGAACTGAACACGTTTTTATTAATACGGAATGATTTAAAGCGGGATTTGGATGGGTGAAAGAGTCCTCGGTTGGGGCCTCAGGCTACTGGGGATTGCCCTCTTTATCGGACCATTCGTCGCAGCGTTTTCGGCTCATGACTGGGACCTCCAAGCGGCCGTGATGCCTAGCCAAGCGGAAATGGATGAGGTGAACGAAAGGCTCAGTGGGTTAGTTTTTGAAGAGGGGTTCTCAGAAGATCCGTTTACACTCGGGACCCCAGAATTCTCCAACAATACGGTTAGTGTAACGGTAGAATTCACATCTCCCCTCAAAATACCAATAAAAATTACAGACCTCTCCGCATCGATATCCGATCAGGGAGTGCAAGTGGCCCAAGTTCAGATGGAGGAGGCAGAGGTAGATGTCCTGGCCAATGGAACTGCTAATTTCACATTAGTAGGATCGTACTCGGGAACATTCCCAACTAATCCGGAGCCCACCGATGTAAACATTACATTTGAGCTGTATGGCGTAACTGTACAGGTACAGATGGGGGTAGGGTGAGTTCGGATGAAAAAAATACCCCTGTGGATGCGCTTGCCGCCGATGAACTGGTTCGGCTTGGTCGCGGGCGCGTTGATGCTGTTGTTACCGTTTCTCGGCCCGTGGTGGAGCGCCACGGTAGGAACCGGGGCGATGGACCTTGCGCTGTCTCCCTTCGACTATCGCATAAGCCTCTTGGAGCAGCCGATCACGTCGACGTTGGTCGGGTACTTCCTCTTGGCGGCTAAACTCTCGGTCATGATCGGCGGGGCCCTTATGATTGCCGGCTCCGTGGGGGCCAAGCGATGGTGGGGAAGGCGCTTGGTTCGGTTCGGGGCGATGAGGGTTTTTTGGATGATTATCGGCTTAATAGCGTTGTTGTTGGTTGGGGCC
>JAGMBM010000043.1 GCA_023129675.1 Hadesarchaea archaeon
TTGACCTCGACGCAGACGACGTCCCTCGCTTGCTCTAGGTGCTTTGTCACGTCCCAATCCGGGAACGGGCTTAAATACATAATTTGCAGAAACTTCAGCGGCTTGCCAACGAGCTGCATCGCCTCAAGCACTGCCCCCTTAGTGGACCCCCATGCCACCACCAATTTCTCCGCTTTTGGGTCGCCGTGGATTTTCACTGTTTCTCGCCCCCTGAGA
This sequence comes from Hadesarchaea archaeon, assembly GCA_023129675.1. Taxonomy (GTDB): domain Archaea; phylum Hadarchaeota; class Hadarchaeia; order Hadarchaeales; family Hadarchaeaceae; genus DG-33. Next base: position 217 of record JAGMBM010000043.1, read on the forward strand.
TCCTTGATTATTCCATCCATCTTCCGCAGGCGCTTCTGCATCATCTTTGTCACGCCGTCCGGAGTCTCGATCGCGTGTCCGTACTCGCTGTGCTCATAGCTCGATGCTTTGACCACTGCCCCAGGCGTTCCGGGAAAGACCATGGGAGAGACTCCGCTGTCGGTGAATTTGTATCGTTTGTACTCTCCCTCCCAACTTTCGGCGACGCTGCCGGGCTCCACGGTCACCTTCCGCTCGTCAATCGCGATGCTCATGTAGCTTTCAATCAGGTGCTTGTCCATGAGGATTATCGCCGAAACCTGGTACCTCCAAGCCAGATTCATAGCCTCGCCAGCCTTTACGAACGCTTCCTCAGGATCTCCCGGGGCCACCACGATGCGGGGGAACTCCCCATGCCCAGCGTGGAGCACGAACCTCAGGTCGGCCTGCGCTGTGTAAGTCGGTACTCCCACAGCAGGTGCCGGGCGCTGACCCACCACAAAGACCACAGGGATCTCGGATTGGCCCGCCATGCTGAAGGCCTCCTGCATCAGCGCGAACCCACCCCCGGCTGTGCCGACCATGCACCTCGCCCCGCCATAGGCGACGCCCAGCGCCATGTTCGCCACCCCTAATTCGTTTTCGGGGTGTATCACCGCTATTCCGAGCTGGTCCTGGTGGGTTCCCATGAAGGACAGGATGTCGGTAGAAGGGGTCATCGGGTAAGCGATGTAGACCTTCATTCCAGCCTTGACCGCGCCGAGCGAGACGGCCTCAGCCCCTGAGATGAAGGGCGTCGGGTCGCGCTTGGTGAGTTTGAGCTTAAGGATTGGCTCGAAGTTCTGCTTGGCGTAGTCGTATCCCTTCTTCACAAGCCTAATGTTTTTATCTGCCTTTTTGCCGTAGGCCCATGTCAAAATTTCGTTTATGGGCTCGAATGGTATGCCATATAAGTGGGCGATGGCACCGATCATGGCCGAGTTCCTCATTATTGGGATGCTCTCAACCTCCTTGATCATACCTGAAAGCGGGATGGGGTGGGGTTTGTACGGCCCTTCGTAACTCGCCTTGTCGCTGTCGAAGAGGACGTGCCCGCCCTCCGTTAGCTCATTCTCGTGGCGGGTTATGGTGTCCTGGTTAAGGGCTACAATTAGCTCCACCGCTTCCAGATGGCTCCACGCTTGGCGGCCTGAAGCCCTCACTTTACAGAAGTTGTGGCCGCCGCGGATGAGGGATTGGTAGTCGTTTATGACGAAGGCATAGAGGCCGAGGCGGTTGAGGGTCTTGCCTAGGAGCTCGGCCGTCCGCATCACCCCGTCTCCTGCCTGCCCGCCAATAACAAAGGATATGTCCTGCATGTCCAGTCCCTACAGAGGTGTAGTTTTACCTAACCCTCGATTCTTTAAAAGCATTTAGAGCCTACAAATGTTCGTTGAAGGTTTTCACAATTTGATTAGTAGTTTTCGCACAATAACTCATAGAAGCTTTGCGGGTATCCACATGCCGGGCACTTCTCTGGAGCAGAGGGGCCCTCGTGCACGTATCCGCAGTTTCGGCACTTCCATTTCACCGGGCGATCTTTCTTGAAAACCTTCCCTTCCTCGACATTTTTCAACAACGCCAGATATCGCTTCTCGTGCTGTTCCTCGACCTCCCCAATCTCCTTGAAGACGTCCGCTATCTCGGTGAATCCCTCCTCGCGCGCCACCTTTTCGAACCCGGGGTACATCTCCGTCCACTCGTAGTGCTCGCCCGCTGCGGCTGCTTTGAGGTTTGCC